>NZ_MDGN01000034.1:0-173869 GCF_002742365.1 Maribacter sp. 4U21 | reverse complement strand
GGCATTGGCCAAAAGTGTGCTCCAAAACCTGTTTCAAGCTTCCGTGACGCATCGGAATTTGGACTTCCGTTTCTGAGCCGACAAGAAAAAAGCCCCTTAAAGGGACTTGTATTCAATCTGTATTTTGAAAATCACAAGCTTGTGCAACGGTTACCATTGTTGTGCACAGTATTTTTATTTAAATACATTAGCAGAGAACGGGACAAACAAAGGGAGACAAAATAATATCGTTGTCAATGGTAGCGGGTCAGACCTCAGCAAAAAGGAAGCACTTAAAAGACGAGCAAAAAGAAAGACCGTTACGCAGGTAATGATGCTTAAATTGATAGACGTTGCAAAGGAGAATGGAGAGCCTGAACTGGAAAAAGCATATTGGAATACGTATTACTGCCAACAGCGAATTATTACCGCTGATGGTCGTCTATACGGTAAATATTGTAAAAACAGATTTTGCACGCTTTGTTGTAGTATTCGAAAGGCAGAATTGATTAATAAGTATTATCCAATAATGAAAGATTGGGAAGATCCTTATTTTCTTACTTTGACTGTAAAAGCTTGCAATGCCTATAACCTTAAAAGATATATCAATAAATGTATTTTTGGTTTTCGTAGAATAAATGCAAAGCATAGGAAAAGATATCAGAGAGGTAGAGGAAAAAGATTAGTTGGCGTACGTTCATTGGAATGCAATTTTAACCCTCAAAAGCAAACCTATAATCCTCATTTTCATGTTATAACTAGAGATAAAGAAACAGCTGAGGTTTTGTTAAAAGAATGGCTGAAACTTTGGACACCTAAATTTACAAATAAGAAGGGTCAACATTTGAAAATGGTGTATAATTTAGAAGGTTGTTTAATTGAAATAATCAAATACGGCAGTAAAATTTTCACAGAACCAGATTTAAAGAATAGAACAAAAGAAACAAATACTACTCAAATATATTTAAAAGCGTTAGATACTATATTAACAGCAATGAAAGGCACGCGCATCTTTGACCGCTTTGGATTCAACGCCCCTAAAACCAAACAAAAAGAAAGACCCAAAGCCAAATTGTTAACTAATTTTAAAGAATGGGAATATGACCCTTCAAGGTCTGATTGGGTGAATACCTCAAAAGATGAGGTGCTAACAGATTTTAAACCACCTTCGTATTTAGAAGCAATTCTGAGCGAAAATTTAAACGATACAATCTTCTAAATACCTTTATATTTGAAATCACAGCCGCCGAGAATATTAAATAATATGTCAGAAGAACAAAAACAACTCCTACAGCGTAAACTCTGGGAAATAGCAAACCTCCTGAGAGGTAAAATGAATCCAGACGATTACCGTGATTACATTTTAGGATTCATATTTTTTAAGTATCTATCTGAAAAACAGGAACTTTACGCAAATCAACTACTTGAAGGTGAGGAGGTTACTGATTTTACACAAGTAACTGATGCTGAAACACTTGATGCAATTCGTGAGGAGTCACTTATTAAATTAGGGTACTACCTCAAACCTGAAGAGCTATTTGCAGCTGTAGCCAGCAAAGGAAGCTCTAAGGTAGAAGGAGAAAGTACTTATATTCTGGATGACCTTCAGGAAATCCTACGTCACATAGAGCAAAGCACGATGGACAGCGAGTCTCAAGATGATTTTGAAGCACTTTTTGAAGATTTAGACCTAACTTCTACCAAGCTGGGACGTACCGTAGGCGCAAGAAACGAGATTATCGTAAAGATTATCAATGCCTTAGATGAAATCGATTTTAGATTAGAAGATATCGAGAGTGACGTACTAGGAGATGCGTATGAGTTTCTAATCGGTAAATTTGCAGCTGGAGCTGGTAAAACCGCTGGAGAATTCTATACACCTCAACAGGTGTCTACTATACTGGCTAAAATTGTTACTACAGGAAAAACCAAAGTAAAATCAGTATATGACCCAACCTGCGGTTCGGGTTCGTTGCTGTTACGTGTAGCCAAAGAAGCAGACGTAAGTGAGTTCTACGGTCAGGAATTAAACCGTACCACCTACAACCTCGCACGTATGAATATGATACTGCACGATGTGCATTATCGTCAGTTCGATATACGTCAAGAAAATACCCTAGAAGAACCGCAACACCTAGAGTACCGTTTTGAGGCGATTGTGGCAAATCCACCATTTTCAGCGCATTGGAAAGGGAATAAAAACCCACTCAACAGTACAGACGAGCGTTTCAGCCAGTTCGGGAAGCTAGCACCTAACACAAAGGCAGATTATGCATTTGTGACGCATATGTATTACCAGCTAGCAGATAATGGTACAATGGCGTGTGTATTGCCTCACGGTGTCCTATATCGTGGCGCAGCAGAACACGTGATACGCAAGTACCTCATCGAGGAGTTGAACGCATTAGATGCCGTGATAGGCTTACCAGCAAATATTTTTTACGGTACATCCATTCCTACCTGTATTTTGGTACTCAAAAAATGCCGTGAGGCAGATGATACCATTATGTTTATCGATGCCAGTGGTGAAGACCATTACGAGAAGGTAAAGAACCAGAACGAACTGCGAGAGCAGGACGTTATGGAAATTGTAGAAACCTACCGCAACAAAACCGAGAAGGACAAATACAGCAACGTAGTCACCATCCAAGAAATACGTGATAACGATTACAACCTCAATATGCCTCGTTATGTAGATACGTTTGAAGATGAGGTCATCATTGACCTAGATGCAGTGACCGAAAGACTTAAAAATATAGATGCGCAATTAGGCGAAGTAGATGAAGAAATCGCAGGCTATTGTGCAGAATTAAACATCCCAACGCCTTTTTAGATGAAGTATAACAACTATTTGGGCGTGACCTTATCAGGTCGGGCTATTCGTTACAAGTCCTCGTTCGTGCCTCACTGTGGGCTTTTCACTGCTATCCCTCACGCAAAAATCAGCTCGCTATGTTAGAAAAACTAAAGCCAGAGCTGCGTTTTCCTGAGTTTGATGAATGTTGGAAGCTTTTAAAGTTAGGTGACATTACTTCTAAAATAGGTAGTGGGAAAACACCAAGAGGAGGCGAATCGAACTATCAATTATATGGCGTGCCATTTATTAGAAGTCAAAACGTACAGAATGGTTCGCTGGAATTAGACGACACTCACATTCCTTTAGAAATTCACGAGGAAATGTCGAATAGCAAGACAAAACCTTTTGATATACTCTTAAATATTACAGGTGCGTCAATAGGACGATGTAGTATTGTTCCTAAAGACTTAAAGGAGGCAAACCTAAATCAACACGTTTCTATAATCCGCATAGAAAGTGGGGAACCATTATTCTATCAAAATTTCATAATCTCTCATAGCGGTCAAAAACTAATATATCAGCAACAAACAACTGGTGGTAAAGAGGGATTGAATTTTAAAAGTATAAGAAACTTTAAAGTTCCATCACCTTCAGTTGAAGAGCAGCAAAAAATAGCCAATTTCCTTAAAGCTATAGACAAACGCATCAAATTACTCAAAGCCAAAAAAGATGCCTTAGAAGATTATAAAACCAGCATAATGCAAAAGCTATTTTCACAAGAAATACGCTTTAAGCAAGATGACGGTAGTGATTTTCCTGAGTGGGAAGAGAAGAAATTAAGTACGTTATTTAATGGTAAGAAAGGTAAAGGCTTACCAAAGAGTAGTGTAGCAGAACAAGGAAAATACCCTTGTGTTTTGTATGGAGAATTGTATACAAAGTATGATGAGGTTATAGAGAGAGTCATCAGTTACACGGATTCAGAGGACGGTGTTCAATCTCATAAAGGTGATTTATTGATGCCTACATCTACAACCACTACAGGAATTGACTTGGCTAATGTTACAGCCTTAAATATTGAGGATGTTAGATTAGGTGGTGATATATCAATATTGCGAAAGAAAGTAGAGCTAAATACTATTTTTTACGCCTATTATCTTTCAAATTATAAGAAGAACGAATTAGCAAAATACGCTCAAGGTATAACAATAGTTCACTTGTACTTCTCGCATTTAAAAAATATAAAGGTAGATTTTCCACACGTAAATGAACAAAATAAAATCGCAGAGTTTTTACTAAAGTTAGAAAGAAAGAAATTTAAGATTGATGATTTCATAAGTGATTTATTGATGTTCAAAAAATCATTACTTCAAAAAATGTTTGTGTAGGTATGGAGTTAACGAAGGCTAAAATAGAAGTGACGTACTCACAATGGAATAATCCTTATTGTGAATTACTCTTAGTATCCGTTTTAGTGAAAGCGAAACTAAACCGTTTCAAATCATTGATATATAGTTGTTTGGATATGTATCCATATTTGCATATATGCAAGTATTATTGTGAATTGCTTGCAAATATTCAACAATCGTTGTATTTTTGTACCAACAGTACGCACCGCGCGATAGTCCCGTTACAAGTGGGAACAGCGTCCCAGGGTGCGTCTTTTGCTTTTAAGAAATTATATAATACACCCGCTATGCCTCTGCTTTCAAGCACACTTAGCGGGTTTTTTCGTGCCTATGTTTAAAAAAGAAGCTACCACCATACGGCAACAAATAGTCCGTTTAAAAGAACGTGGCTTAGATATTCCTAATGATGAGTTAGCGACAAAATATCTTTCAAATATTAGTTACTATCGCTTAGGTGAATATTGGTACGTTATGCAATCTGATAAAGAGACCCATCATTTCAAGCCTAATAGTAGGTTTAGCGATGTGGTGGCCCTTTATAATTTTGATGCAGAATTGAGGCTTTTGCTTTTTGGAGTTATTGAAAAGATTGAGATTAGCCTTAGAACAAAACTAATCTATCATTTAAGTCATGAAGTTGACCCGTGGTGGTTCTGTAACTCTGAGATTTTTATTGATAGATTACAATTTTCAAGAACGCTTGCTAAGATAGAAGAAGAAATAAGTAGAGCAAGAAGTAAAGATGTAACCATAAAAAATCATTTTAAAAAGCATAAAGATGATTTAAGATTTCCACCATCTTGGAAGAGTTTGGAGCAAGTAAGTTTTGGAAATTTATCAAAGCTTTATGGGAACTTAAAGCACACGGTTAAAGCTAAAGATACCATTGCAGAGGAGTATGGAGCGGTAAACCATACCTATTTACCTAGCTGGTTACAATCTATTGCACAAATACGAAATTTTTGCGCACATCATTCTCGCTTATGGAACAGGAACTTACCGGGTACAGTAAAGCTACTCTCAAAACCACCTAATCCGTGGATTACTGATGATGCAAATGTTCCAAAACAACACGAGTTTACAAAGCTATACGTGCATATGTGCTTGATGCGATATATGTTGAATATCATACAACCGAATAATATATTTACTCAGGATTTAGAAGCTCTTTTTCTAAGATATCCAAATGTTGACCCTAACGCATTGGGTATGAAAACAGATTGGGAAAACGAACCTCTATGGACATAATATGACAACACAACCAGAACAAATATTAGAAAATAACCTAGTCACACAGCTAGTGGCATTAGGTTACAAAAAGGTCGAGATAGTCGATGAGGTTTCGATGTTGTCTAATCTTAAAGCACAGCTAGAAAAGCATAATAAGGTTACCTTATCAGAGCAAGATTTTAAGCAAGTACTTAACTACATTAATAAAGGGTCAATTTTTGACCGTGCAAAAATTCTTCGTGACCGTGTACCTTATGTAAACGATAAAGGTGAGAACAAAACCATAGAACTCATCAACCAGATACACTGGTGTAGAAACGAGTATCAGGTAACACAGCAAATCACTATTGAAGGGAAGTACAAAAACCGTTATGATGTTACAATTCTCATAAACGGTTTACCATTGGTACAAATTGAGTTAAAGCGTAGAGGTTTAGAACTCAAAGAAGCATTTAACCAGATTAACCGCTACGAGCGTCACAGTTTTGGAGCTGGAGCTGGTTTATTTCAGTTTATACAGTTATTTGTAATCAGTAACGGAGTCAACACCAAGTACTACGCAAACAGTCCTATCAAAGCTCGTTCGTTCAAGCAAACATTTTACTGGACAGATACCAAGAATAAACTCATCACTCAGCTCGCAGACTTTTCTGAGATATTCCTAGAGCCCTGTCACGTATCAAAAATGATATGTAAATACGTTGTGATGAATGAATCAGGACGTTACCTGATGGTATTACGTCCGTATCAGTTTTACGCAGTAGAAGCTATTATTGATACCGTAAAGACCACAACAAAAAACGGTTACATCTGGCACACCACTGGTTCAGGTAAGACATTGACATCATTTAAGACCAGTCAGATACTTACACAAATGCCACAAGTACACAAAGTGGTTTTTGTAGTGGATAGGAAGGATTTAGATTACCAGACTACCAAAGAGTTTAATAGTTTCAGTAAGGGCAGTATTGACGGTACAAATGATACCTCAACATTGGTAAAGCAATTAACTGGAGATGCTAAGTTGATAGTAACTACTATGCAGAAGCTAAATACCGCAGTCACCAAGTCACGCCATATCAAAAAAATGGAATCGCTTAGGGATAAACGAGTCGTATTCATTTTTGATGAGTGTCACCGTTCGCAATTTGGTAAAACACACGAAGCGATTAAAGGATTTTTCGAGAATAGTCAGATGTTTGGTTTTACAGGTACACCCATTTTTGAAGATAACGCAGGAAAGAACGAATACGGTAAACGTACAACTGCAATGCTATTCAACAAAGACTTGCACAAGTATGTAATTACCGATGCAATACGTGACGAGAACGTACTAAAGTTCTCAGTAGAGTATATCCAGACATTTAAAAAGAAAGACGGTATTCAGGATATCGAGGTAGAAGCGATTGATGAGAAGGAAGTAATGGAAGCACCTGAACGTTTGGATGCTATTACTAACTTTATAATAACAAACCATAATAGGAAAACTCACAGTCGAGAGTTCACAGCAATATTTTGCGTGAGTAATGTTGATACCTTAATCAAATACTACAATCTATTCCAACAGAAAAAGGAAGCTGGAGAACACAACCTACGTATAGCAACCATATTTTCATATAATGCAAATGAAGACGATAAGGAAGCTGTAGGTGATACGTGGGCAGATGACGAGTTTGCGAGTCCTCCTGAGCTGGGTCGAAGGATGGCAGCAGAACCATCAGCAAGCTATGGAACAGCAGAGAAGAACCAGCATACAAGAGAATACTTAGAAGGTTTCATAGGTGACTACAATAAGATGTTTGCGACAAATTATAGTACGAAAGATTCGCAGTCATTTTACAATTACTACAATGACATCGCAAAGCGAGTAAAGCATAAGCAAGTGGATATTTTACTGGTGGTCAATATGTTTTTAACTGGTTTTGATAGCAAGTCGTTAAACACTATTTACGTTGATAAGAACTTACGTTACCACGGTCTAATTCAAGCCTATTCCAGAACTAACAGGATTTTAAACGAGTTAAAATCACAAGGTAACATCGTAGCGTTTAGAAATCTAAAAGAACGTACCGATGAAGCAATAGGCCTATTCTCGAATTTAAATGCTAAGGACGAAATCATAATGCAACCGTACGAAGAGTACGTTCTAAAGATGAACGCAGCCTTTATCGCATTACTGCAAATAGCACCTACTGTTAACAGTGTAAACAACCTGAAAGACGAGGAGGAAGAGCTAGCTTTTGCGAAAGCATTTAGAGAGTTAATGCGTTTAAAAAATATTCTAAGCACGTTTACAGAGTTCACATTTGATGACCTCAGCGTAAACGAACAGACATTTGAAGATTACAAAAGCAAGTATCTAGACCTATACGATAAAGTAAAGAGTCACGATGCAAAAGAAAAAGTGTCAATACTTCAGGATATAGATTTTGAGCTAGAACTTATACACCGTGATGAGATAAACGTATCTTACATTTTAAAGTTACTAGCTAAACTCAAGGATGCAACTCCAAAAGACAAAGAGAAGCAAGAGAAAGCCATTTATGATATCATTGCTGGAGATACGAGATTACGTAGTAAGCGAGAATTGATAGAGAAGTTTATCAATGAGCATTTAACACTAATCGAAGATTCTGAAGATATCGGTGATGAGTTTGCAAACTTCATCAGTATAGAAAAGATGAGAGCTATAAAAGACCTCAGCGATAAGGAAGACCTAGATGCTACTAAACTGGAGAAAGTAATCGGTGACTACCTATTTACAGAAAAGAAGCCTCTACGTGATGATATTGTCGATTTGATGAACAAAAGACCAAGTTTAAAGAAACGAAAGACAAAATCCGAAAGAGTGACTTCAAAAATCCTAAAGTTCGTTGATACTTATATCAACGGAATACAGAATTAATATCATCTGAACCTAAGTATTTTAAAGGTATTGTTGCTATTTTGTTACTGAATAAAACAAAAAACCCTGAAAATCAGATGATTAACAGGGTTATAATGTACTCGAGATGGGACTTGAACCCATACGGACTAATGTCCATTGGATTTTAAGTCCAACGTGTCTACCAATTCCACCACTCGAGCATGTCTTACGCATTGTTCACGTAAGGAACTGGATTTCAAACTAAAAACTCCGTCAGCGGCGGCTGAGCGGAGTCGAAGTCGAGCGAAAAAAGGGATTCGAACCCTCGACCTCCACCTTGGCAAGGTGATGCTCTACCCCTGAGCTACTTTCGCGTTTGATAATTGTATTTTAAAGAACATCATTCGTTATGAATGCGGGAGCAAATTTAATACATTTCTATAAATTGCAAAGGAATTTCTTTTAAAAATCACGATAATCCTGCTTTTGAAAAGGGAAAGGGTTCAAAAGAAAACTTAACTGGTTGCCTTCTTGTTCTTTGTGAGTAAACGCTTTATTTCATTAAGTTTCATTAAGGCTTCAACAGGGGTAAGCGTGTTGATATCTAAATGTAAAATTTCTTCCTTGATTTCTTCTAAAAGTGGGTCGTCCAGATTAAAGAAACTCAATTGCATTTCATCTTGCGCTACTTGTAATTTCTCCGTTAACTCCTCGTTAGAATGTGATTTTTCTAGCTTCTTTAAAATTTTATTGGCCTTATGAATTACTTGTTGCGGCATTCCGGCCATTTTAGCGACGTGAATACCGAAACTATGTTCACTTCCTCCGGGTCTTAGTTTTCGAAGAAACAGCACATTGTCCTTTAATTCTTTAACGGAAACGTTGTAATTTTTAATACGCTCAAAAGAAGCTGACATTTCATTCAGTTCATGATAATGAGTAGCAAATAAGGTTTTAGCTCTGGCCGGATGTTCATGTAGGTATTCAGAAATGGCCCATGCAATGGATATACCGTCATAGGTGCTGGTTCCTCTACCAATCTCATCTAATAGGACAAGACTCCTTTCCGATAAATTATTGAGAATGGAGGCCGTTTCGTTCATCTCTACCATGAAGGTAGATTCTCCCATAGAAATATTATCACTGGCACCTACACGTGTAAAAATTTTGTCTACATAACCTATATGGGCAGCTTCAGCAGGTACAAAACTACCCATCTGCGCTAATAGTACAATTAATGCAGTCTGTCGCAGAATGGCGGATTTACCACTCATATTAGGCCCGGTTATCATAATGATTTGCTGACTTTCCCTATTAAGGGAGACATCGTTTGCAATATAGGTTTCACCCAAGGGTAATTGTTTCTCAATGACAGGATGTCTTCCATTTTTAATTTCAAGGGAGGTGTTATCGTTAATCTCCGGAAGTACGTAGTCGTTTTCTTTGGCCAATTGGGTAAAACCACAAAGACAGTCCAGTTGCGCTATTAATTGGGCGTTATTTTGAACGGGGGCGATATACTCTTGCATCCAAACGACTAGTTGGGAGAAGAGTTGTTGTTCCAGCGTTGCTATGCGGTCTTCGGCACCTAAGATTTTTGCCTCGTATTCTTTTAATTCCTCCGTAATATATCGTTCTGCATTGACCAGGGTTTGCTTTCGTATCCAAGTTTCAGGTACTTTGTCCCGATGCGTGTTCCTAACCTCGATGTAGTAGCCAAAAACATTATTGGATGCTATTCTCAAAGAGGTAATACCCGTAGCTTCGGTCTCCCTTTCCAACATTTTGTTCAGATAGTCCTTTCCTGAAGTGGCCAAACCTCTAAGCTCGTCCAATTCTTCTGAGAAACCTTCAGCGATAACCTTGCCTTTGAGAATATTTACGGGGGCTTCCTCGCTCAGCATCTCTTTTATTTTGGTCCGGAGCAAATCACAGGATTGCAATTGGTCTCCGATAAGGGCCAAGGCTTCATTGTCAGCGTTGGAAGCACTTTGCTTAATAGGAATTATGGCTTCCATGGAATTCTTCAACTGAACTACCTCTTTAGGATTAACCTTTCCTGTAGCTATTTTAGAAATTAACCGTTCCAAGTCTCCCATCAACTTAATACCGGCCTGTAGTTTGTGTAATAGTGTTTCCTCGGTCATCAAATGGCTCACAACATTATGTCTGTCCTTAATTTTCTGAACATTCTTTAGCGGTAAGGCCAACCATCTTTTAATCATACGACCTCCCATGGGAGAAATGGTCTTGTCTATAATATCTATTAAGGTAACGGCATTTTCATTGGTAGAATGGTAGAGTTCCAGGTTTTTAATGGTGAACCTATCCATCCAAATATAATCGTCCTCGGCAATACGCTGCAATCTATTAATATGCCGTAATTGCCTATGTTGTGTTTCGGATAAATAGTGTAATATAACACCGGACGCCACTATACCCTGAGTTAGATGGTCAACGCCGAAACCTTTCAGGGTCTTTGTGTTAAAGTGGTTCGTTAAGTTTTCCAAGGCATAATCCTCCTGAAAAATCCAATCTTCCAAATAAAATGTATGAAATTGCGGACCAAAAATTTCGCCGAATTCCTTTCTATGGTTTTTGGAAATAAGGACCTCGTTAGGGGCAAAATTCTGTAATAATTTATCAATTTGCTCTTCATTGCCTTCCGCGGTCAAAAATTCGCCCGTGGAAATGTCAACAAAAGCGACACCCAGTTTTTTTCTTCCAAAATGAACGGCACACAGAAAATTGTTGCTCTTTGCGCTTAAAATATCATCGTTTAAAGCTACTCCGGGAGTAACAAGTTCTGTAACCCCTCGCTTTACAATGGTCTTTGTCTGTTTAGGGTCTTCTAGCTGGTCGCAAATGGCAACGCGCTGGCCTGCTTTTACAAGTTTGGGTAAATAGGTATTTATGGAATGGTGTGGAAAACCGGCTAACTCCGTTCTATCCCCACCGTTATTTCTGTGGGTGAGTATAATTCCTAATATCTTAGAAGCTTTAACCGCGTCTTCTCCAAATGTTTCATAAAAATCACCCACTCTAAATAGCAGCAGCGCATCAGGATGTTTTGTCTTGATGGTATTGTACTGTTTCATTAAAGGGGTCACCTTTTTTACCTTTCCTTTATCTGCCACTGCCTTTATCTGCCTATTTTTGTTCTATGATAACGAATATATGGCATTCCCAATGCGATTTAAATTTTTGTTGATATTTAAGGTTGATAGTTGAAAAGTATTCTAATGAGAAAGTTAAAAAACGAGGAACTTGGAAGGTTAGCGGTAACCGAATTCAAAAAAGCCAAAAAACTTCCCGTAATCATTGTTTTGGACAATATCAGGAGTTTAAATAATATTGGCTCCGTTTTTAGGACGGCAGACGCGTTTTTGGTCCAAAAAATTTATCTCTGCGGAATTACCGCTTCACCGCCACATAAGGATATTCACAAAACGGCTTTAGGGGCTACGGAAAGTGTCGCTTGGGAATATGCCGAAAATACCTTAGAACTTATAATGAGATTAAAAACTGAGGGTAAGCTCATATGCGCTATAGAACAGACAGAAGGTTCTCAAATGCTGAACGGTTTCTCTCCGCAGAACGATACAACCTACGTTCTGGTTTTTGGTAATGAGGTCAAAGGGGTCCAACAAGAGGTAGTTAACAGTGCTGATGAGGTTATAGAAATACCTCAATTTGGAACTAAACATTCACTCAATATCTCTGTAAGCGCAGGTGCGGTAATTTGGGATTTTTGGTCAAAAATGAACAAATAAAAAACCCAACCGAAGTTGGGTTTTTCGTATAGTTTGAGTTAGTTAGTTTCTCCTAAGAGCCTCACAAGAAACTAAATACATTTCTTTTCTGCAAGAAAATTGCAAAAATTGTGTTAAAAATTTTGTGTTAAGGCAAAATCTTGAATGGTACTTAAAACCATTTCGTAATCTTCTTTATCTCCCACAAAATCAAGTTGAGATACATCTATAATCAGTTGATTTTCTTTGGGATAGGTCTTTAAAAAATTGAGATAGCCCTGATTGATATTATCAAGGTAAACGGCATCAATACTTTGCTCATAGTCGCGCCCCCTTTTTTTTATCTGCTCCAAAAGACGTGTAGTGTTCTGATACAGGTAAACATAAATTTTAGGCTTTTTAACGTCTTTATACATGAAATTAAAAATCTTACGATATAGTTCGTACTCCTCTTTTTGTAAAGTTACCTTGGCAAAAATCAATGATTTATAAATATCGTAATCACTGATCATAAAGTTTTTGAAAAGGTCGAACTGACTCGTATCATCCGAAAATTGTTGGTATCTATCTGCCAAAAAAGACATTTCCAGTGGAAATGCATAACGAGCCTTATCTTCGTAAAAATTGGGTAGGAAAGGATTCTCGGCAAAGCGTTCCAAAATTAGCTTAGCGTTAAAATCATTTGATATTTTAGTGGCAAGGCTGGTTTTTCCAGCGCCAATATTTCCTTCAATGGCAATAAATTGAAGACTGGTAAATAAAGCGGCCCTATTGGTATGCAGTTTACCGCTTATCTTTGACAATTCGCTTTTATCCCTGCACTGTTGCAATAGATTTCTACTGTCTTTTTTTAGAACTGGGTGATAGAATTGAGGGGCAATATCACTTAACGTTTTAAGAACAAACCTACGCTCTGCCATTCTAGGATGGGGAACGGTCAAATGTTCCTCGTTGATAATAGTATTCCCGTAATAAATAATATCTAAATCTATAATCCTACTTTGATAGGTCTGGACGTTAGTTCGTTTCCTGCCCAAAGACTTTTCTATATGCATAAGCCCATTAAGTAAATCTTTCGGGGCAAGTGAAGTTTTTAATTCTATACAGGCATTGAGAAAATCGTCGGACTCAAAACCCCAAGACGGTGATTGATATATGGGAGATATTTTTGCTACTGTTCCCAAGGTATCGGAGATGAGAAAAATGGCCTTTTGAAGGTTTATTTTTTTCTCGCCTAAATTACTTCCAATAGAAATATGTGCTCTTTGTGTTTTATCCATAATGTAGGGGCAAAATAAACAAAACAATTTCACTTTGGTTATCTTTGAAACGTAATAATAATCGGAATTGCATGAATTTTTTAAGAAATTTTCTGGCCGCTATCTTAGGTTGTATAGTTGCCATTGGCATTATTTTTATGATGTTCTTTATACTGGTAGGCCTTTTGGGTAGTGATGAAGACGCCGTTACTGTAAAGAATAACTCAATTTTAGAAATACAATTGCAACGACCTATAGCGGACTACACCGGTACTAGTGAAATAAACCCCTTTTCCGGATTATTTGAAGAATCCCAAGGACTGGACGAAATCTTGCATGCCATAACGGTGGCTAAAGATGACGAACGTATCAAGGGTATCAGTATCAACAACAATTTTATCATTGCCGGTCTGGCGCAGACCCAAACCTTACGTAAGGCACTGACGGAATTTAAGGAGAAAGGAAAGTTTGTCTATGCTTACGGCGATTTTTATACGCAGAAGGACTATTACCTGGCAAGCGTTGCAGATTCCGTATTCATTAATCCTGTTGGTGTGCTCGATTTTAAAGGATTATCGTCAGAAGTGCTTTTTTTTAAGGATTTACAGGATAAAACGGGGATTAAAATGGAAGTCATTCGGCACGGGAAATATAAAAGTGCGGTAGAACCCTATTTGGAAAATGAGATGAGTGATGCCAATCGGGAACAAATCAAGGAGTTAATTCAATCCCTTTGGAATTCCATGGTGGCCGAGATTTCAAACAATAGGAATATTTCTGAGCAGGACTTGAATAGTATTGCCGATACTTTGGGCGGTAGAACGCCTAAATACGCAAAACTGTCAGGGCTGCTAGACGAGGTCGTTTTTTACGATGAATATGAAAGTAAACTGGCAAATGCGCTAGCAATTGAAAAAAGTGCGGAAATTGATTATATAAATCTTGACGATTACACAAAGTATGCCAACAAAAAAGTACTGAAATCGGGCAAGGATAAAATTGCCGTCATCTTTGCTCAAGGCGAAATTTTCTATGGAGAAGGTGGGCCGGATATCATAGGTCAGGGTATTATTAACAAAGCACTCATAAAGGCACGTAATGATGATAAGGTCAAGGCAATTGTTTTAAGGGTAAATTCACCTGGTGGTAGTGCTTTGACCTCGGATATTATTTGGAGAGAAGTTGAACTAACAAAGGCCATAAAACCTGTTATCGTATCCATGGGTAATGTGGCCGCTTCTGGCGGATATTACATCGCCGCAGGTGCCCATAAGATTTTTGCCGAACCTACTACCATCACAGGGTCTATCGGGGTTTTCGGCACCGTGCCGAACGTTAGTGAGCTCGCCGGGGACATAGGTATTAATGCGGAACAAGTGGGGACGAATAAAAACGCTGTGGATTACTCTCTTTTTGAACCTATGACAGATAGATTTAGAAATCAGGTACAGGAAGGTATTGAGGATACTTATGAAACTTTTCTAGAGCGTGTTGCACAAGGACGTAATATTACCATGGCACAGGCAGATAGCTTGGCTCAAGGAAGGGTGTGGAGTGGTGTCGATGCTAAAAGACTGGGCTTGGTAGATGAGTTGGGTACTTTGGAGGATGCCATAGAGGCTGCTGCGAATATGGTAGAATTATCTTCTTACGGAATTAAAAAGTTTCCTAAATATAAGTCAGGTTTTGAACGGTTCATGGAAGACTTGGGAGGCGCCAGCGCCAAGACTAAAGAGGATATGATCAGGGAGGAAATAGGTGAGGAGTTCTATACGATATTAAAAAACGTAAGGTCTATTACAGAACAGAAAGGCGTACAGGCAAGAATGCCTTTTACCTTGAATATAAAGTAGATGATGGTGCAGAAGGATAAGGTGCTTGCACGTAGCATATATTTGTACTTAGGGGCTCTTTTTATTACTTCCCTAGTCGTATCCAACCTTATATTTCAAAAGTTTTTCTATTGGAATCCTTTCGGGGATGTTACAATTTTTGGAGCTCCTTTATTTGAGATTTCGGTAGGCATATTACCCTATCCGATAACCTTTTTAATTACCGATTTAATTTCTGAAATTTTTGGAAGAAAAAAAGCGAACCAAATTGTGGTTGCGGGTATTTTTGCATCGTTTTTTTCTTTAGCGATCGTTTATACGGCCAATGCGGTCCCAGCTACTACATGGTCGCCTGTAAACGATGGTTTGTTCACCTCGGTTTTTGGGAATACCATTGTGGCTGTCTTCGCCTCCATGATGGCTTATTTATTGGCTCAATTTGTTGATATCCAGATTTATCATTTTTGGAAAAACCTTACTAAGGGAAAATATTTATGGTTGCGAAATAACTTTTCTACTTTTTCTTCTCAATTCATAGACACTTTTACCGTAGTACTTTTGTTGTGTGCTTTTGGAGAAATACCGTGGGATAAATTTACAGGACTTGTTATCAGTGGTTTTATTTTTAAGATTATTATAGCATTTCTGGACACCCCTTTCCTTTATTTGTTCGTATATCTAATGAGAAAGCGCTTTAATCTATCCGTTGGTGAAGAA
The DNA here is from genome assembly GCF_002742365.1 of Maribacter sp. 4U21. Classification (NCBI taxonomy): domain Bacteria; kingdom Pseudomonadati; phylum Bacteroidota; class Flavobacteriia; order Flavobacteriales; family Flavobacteriaceae; genus Maribacter; species Maribacter sp. 4U21. The sequence goes on along the minus strand of NZ_MDGN01000034.1, from coordinate 158,028 downwards.
ATAGAGTTAGATGTATAATATGAAGCGTAAATAGTAGTTCTAAAGAAAAACGTACGTTTAAGATGAAAAAAAAGGTTTTTAGAATTCTCGGTGTAATAGTGTTATTATTTGTGGCACTTTTGATTGCAATTCCATTTTTCTTAGAAGGGAAAATAGGGGATATCATTAAAAATAACGTAAATCAGAATGTAAATGCCACATTAGACTTCGCCGATGCCGATCTTAGTCTTTTCAGTAGTTTTCCTAATGCAGAGGTCGCTTTAACAAATGTTAGTCTAGTCAATAAAGCTCCTTTTGAAGGTGACACCCTTTTCTCATCGCAAAAAGTCTCCTTGAAAATGGGTATTACTCAACTTTTTAAAGGTGGTAATGATCCTATATCAATTCAAAGTTTAGCCTTGGATAATGCGTTGTTACATGTGCGGATAGATACAGCCGAGAATGCAAATTATGATATTGCGAAGGCCACAGCCGCTCCAATTAACCAAGATAATAGTGTTTCAGATGGTTTTACCTTTAATATGGAATCGTACGAGATTAGGGATTCCAAGGTGTTATACGACGATTTTTCTACAGGCTTGCATCTAGAAATTGTAGCGATGAACCACAAGGGTAAGGGAGATTTGTCATTAACAACCTCTGAATTGGACACCCATACGGATGCTCTGGTCTCTTTTGAAATGGATAGCACCAATTATCTTAACAAGAACAAAATTCAATTGGATGCTTTGATCGGTATCGATTTGAAAGAAAATAAATACTCGTTTTTAAAGAATGAAGCTTTGGTAAATCAGTTGCCACTAGTGTTTGACGGCTTTGTTAAGTTGAACGAGGACGAAAGTCAGGATGTTACCATCATTTTTAAAACACCATCATCGGACTTTAAAAATTTTTTGGCCGTAATACCGGAAGCATATTCCAAGAACATTGCGAATGTAACGACTACAGGAAATTTTACGGTCACCGGAGATTTTACAGGCACGGTAGATGAAACCCATATTCCCAAATTTAATATTCTCATCAATTCAGAGAATGCATCGTTTAAGTATCCTGACCTGCCAAAAACCGTAAGTAATATAAACTTGGATGTTGCTATAAAAAATGCCACGGGAATTACCGAAGATACCTTTGTGAATATCAATAAGGCCTCCTTTAACATCGATAAGGACAGGTTTAACCTTAGCGCTAAAATCGCCGAACTTATGGGTAATACCCAAGTAAACGCACATATGGACGGTAAGATGAATTTGGCCAATCTAGAAAAAGCCTACCCGATGCCAGAGGGACTTAGTTTAAAGGGGCTATTGAATGCTGATGTCACCACTGCTTTTGACATGGCCACCATAGATAAAAAACAGTACGGAAATACCGAGACTCAAGGAAATATGAGCTTGACCGATTTTGAATATAAAACTGAGGAGATGCCCAATGCCATACTTTTAAAATCCACGGCCATTACATTTAACCCCAATACGGTAAGTCTTACCAAACTTATAGGTGCTTACGGTAAGACAGACTTTAATGTGTCCGGTACCATTGACAACTTCTTGGGATATCTCTTTAACAATGAAAATGTTGAAGGGAATTTTAATTTAAAATCCAATGTGTTCAGTCTTGATGATTTTATGGCGGAAGAAGAACAATCGAATGAAAATATCACCACCTCAACTGCTAAAAAAATTAAGATACCTTCCTTCTTGGATGTAAGCTTTGATGCCACGGCGAACACGGTAATCTATGATAACATTACTCTGAAAGACGTAAATGGAAACTTGAGGATTAGAGATGAAAAAGCTGTTTTGAGCAATATGACGTCCTCCTTGTTCGATGGGAAAGTCGCTTTTAATGGTGAGGTTTCAACTAAGAACGATGTACCAACCTTTTCCATGAATTTAGGAATGGATCAGCTTAAGATAGGGGAAACCTTTCAAGCCTTGGAATTGTTCAAGGTATTGGCACCGGTAGCTGAGGTGTTGAAAGGAAATTTTAGCTCGGATATTGCATTGTCAGGCAATCTTACGGACGATTTGGTACCAGACTTATTATCCTTAAGTGGTAATATCTTGGCCAATGTGCTTACTCGGGAAATTAATGCGGAGAAGGCACCAATTTTGACGGCATTAGGTAGCAAGCTAGATTTTTTGGATATTGAGCAGCTAAACTTGAAAGAATTAAAAACAAAGCTATCTTTTAAGGACGGTATTGTTTCTGTAAAACCCTTTACAGTAAATTATAAGGATATTGCGATAAACGTGGATGGCAACCATACCTTTGACCGCAAGATGAACTATAAGGCTACCCTAGAAGTGCCAGCAAAATATCTTGGCAAGGACATCAATAATTTGATAGCTAGAATTGACGATGCTTCCTTAGAGGGTTTAACCATTCCCGTAACGACAAATATTGGAGGGGTTTATAATAGTCCGCAAGTCAGTACGGATTTTACTTCTGGTGTCAAGAACCTTACCAATCAATTAATAGAAATTGAAAAGCAGAAATTAGTAAATAAAGGAAAAGATAAAGCGAAGGATTTAATAGGGGGTATTTTATCTGGAAATAGTTCCGATAAGGATTCTACCGCGAAACAAGACCCGGTTAAGGGCAGCGCTAAAGATGTTCTAGGTACTATCCTAGGAGGAGATAAAAAAATAGATTCTGCAAAAACAAAAACTGATACCGTCCCAACGAAGAAAGAAGATGCGGTTAAGGATGCAGCCAAAGATATCCTAGGAGGCCTGTTCGGTAAAAAGAAAAAAACGGAAGCAAAAAAGGATTCGGTTAATTAATGGTTATCCCAACATAATAACCTTCATTGCCCCTAACGTTAAATACGGTATTATCATCAAAGATGAGATATTGACCTTTTATTCCTTTTAAAACACCCGAAAAATTAGGAGTTTTATCCAAATTAAGGCTCTTAACTTTTTCTGGATATTCCAGAACTGGAAATTCCAGGTTGGTCTCGTAATTGCTTTCTATAAAATAAGCTGCCACTTCTTCCGGTATAAATTGTCTTAATCTGTTGCGCCATTCTATCAGGTTCTCATCAACCACCGTATTCGTTAGCATCTTACGCCAGTTGGTCTTATCGCCAACGTGTTCTTTTAAGGCCACCTCGGTTATACCTGCTAGATAACGGTTCGGAACCTCTACGATTTCAATGGCTTCATGTGCACCTTGATCTATCCATCTGGTAGGAATTTGCGTTTTCCTTGTGACACCTACCTTTACATTGCTAGAATTCGCCAGATATACGATATGGGGCTGTAACTGTACCTTCTTCTCGTAGTCCAAATCCCTGTCTTCCTTATCTAAATGTGCAGTGCTCAATTCAGGGCGCATGATCCAATCTCCTGCAGATGGTATTTCAAAAAAGCAGGATTTGCAGAAGCCTTGTCTGAATATGGGTCTGTCATTACCACAATTTATACATTGGTGTTTAATGAAATTAATTCTTAGTTCCTTGTCCAGTACCTGATTTACATTAAGAAAATCGGACTCAAAAACGAGATAATACTGAATTGGCGTGCCAATTTCCGTTTGCATTTTTCTTAAAACACCTTGGTACTGCATGGGTATAAGCTTTAGGACTGTTGAATTTGAAAATGATAGGGATATAACCTATTTTAGGCGTGTAAAGATACCTAAAAATGCCGATTCCACTATTCAATTCTATTGCTTCTTGGTTGCTTAAAAAGCGGTATCATCAAATAGAACTTTTTTTGAAATATCCAGAAGAGGTGCAGCAAGAAGTATTGTTGCAACTTATAGAGATAGCGGAAGATACGGAGATTGGGCGCAGTTATGGGTATAACAGTATTACCAACTATGAAACCTTTAAAGAACGTGTTCCCTTGGTTTCTTATGAAGATATAGAACCCATAATAGAACGAACAAGAAGGGGTGAGCAGAATATTTTTTGGCCTACTTCCGTGAAACTATTTGCAAAGAGCAGCGGCACGACTAATGCTAAAAGTAAATTTATTCCCGTAAGCCTTGAGGCCCTAGAGGACTGTCACTATAAATCGGGCAAAGACTTACTTTGCTTATATTTAAACAACAATGAAAACTCCCAGTTGTTCACCGGAAAGAGTTTAAGATTGGGCGGTAGTAAGGAGTTGTACGAGGATAATGGTTCATTTTTTGGAGACCTCTCCGCTATCCTTATCGATAATATGCCGCTTTGGGCGGAATTCAGTAGTACGCCAAGTAGTAAGGTCTCGCTAATGAGCGAATGGGAAAGCAAACTAAAGGCCATTATCAAAGAAAGTGTTACTGAAAACGTAACCAGTTTGGCAGGTGTGCCTTCTTGGATGCTTGTATTGCTCAACAGTATGTTAGAGGAAACGGGGAAGGATAACCTATTCCAGGTCTGGGAAAATCTGGAAGTATACTTTCATGGTGGTGTCAGCTTTAGTCCGTATAAAGAACAATACAAGGTATTACTTCCGCGAAAGCAGTTTAAGTACTATGAGATTTACAATGCGTCTGAAGGTTTTTTTGCGATTCAGGATAGGAACAATGCAGATGACTTATTGTTGATGTTGGATTATGGTATTTTCTACGAATTCATTCCCATGGATACCTACAATACCTCGGAACAAGTAGAAATACCTCTTTGGGATGTTAAGGTTGGCGTTAATTACGCTATAGTAATTACTACGAATTCTGGCTTATGGCGCTATAAAATCGGTGATACGATAAGGTTTACCTCCAAAAACCCATACCGTATTCGAGTTACGGGCCGGACTAAACATCATATTAACGTCTTCGGGGAAGAGCTTATCATAGAAAATGCCGAAGAAGCCCTTAAAAGTGTATGTAAAAAAGCGGGGGCGGAAATTAAGGACTATACAGCCGGTCCTATTTTTATGAAGGGAAGGGAAAAAGGGAGTCACGAGTGGATTATAGAATTTAGAAAAGCCCCAAAAGACTTGGATTATTTCACAGAGTTTTTGGACAATGCCCTTAAGTCCTTGAATTCGGATTATGAGGCTAAACGGTACAACAATACCACCTTGAGCATGCCTAAAGTGCATGTGGCAAGAGAAAATCTTTTTTACGATTGGTTAAAGATTAACGATAAACTTGGCGGCCAGCATAAAATTCCTAGGTTGTCAAATAAAAGGGACTATATAGATGAGTTACTTCAAATGAACATGGAGCTTTAGAGTAATACAAAACTAGCTGTTTATGACTGCTATTTTCAATTTTTTAATGATTGCAGGGGCCGTGCAGGGCTTTGTGTTCAATGTGGCCACCTTCGCCTCCCGAAAGAAAATTGAAAAACCCATTCTCTACCTCAATTTATTCGTTCTTTTTCTTTCCTTAAATAATTTACAATCTTGGCTAATTGACAAAGGTCTATTATTGGAGGGGATACCATGGCAGAATTTCACTTTGCCATGGTACGTTCTTATTGTGCCTATGTTCTATGCGTTCTTACTGCATTATCTAGAAATAGAAAAAGATCGGTTCTTTGGTACGACTATCTATCGGACTGTTCTTTCTGGAATTGTTGACTAGAACGGTCGCGAACATCATGGTGGTAAGTGCGGCCTGGCCAGCACATTATTTGAGCATCTATAATACTATAGAGGATGTCATTACATTGGCCTTTTCATTATTTCTTTTTTATAAATCTATCAATATTGTATTTCAGTTTAAACCAATTGACACTCCTATTTTAGCTTTTGATGATTTAAAATGGTTAAAGTGGTTTTTTTATCTTGGCGGAGGTGTCTTCGCACTTTGGATATTATTCATAGTATTTAATGTTACCGGATGGGTTGCAAAACCATATAGTTATTATCCGCTTAGATTAGGTTCCTCAATTTTGATATACTGGGTGGGCTACCAGGCTTTTTTTAGGTGCACGATTTTAAAGGATAGGGTATTATTGAGAAAGGAAATTCGAAAAAAGAGTAGGCTTAACGGTTTAGGGCCGAGGGATAAGGAAAGTAGGGGTGCGGTTGCCTTTGCAGAGGTTGATGACTATGTTTTGTCCAATCAAAAATTTTTAAATCCTTATTTAAGTTTGGAATCCTTGGCTACGGAGTTGGGTAAAAGTACAAGTAACCTATCTAAATTAATGAATACCTATGCAGGGCATAATTTTTCAGACTATATCAATAACTATAGGGTTATTGAGGCTAAAAGGTTATTGGCTTACCCGGATTTTGACGCGTATACGATGGTTGCCATTGGTCTTGAATGCGGTTTTAACTCTAAATCTACCTTTTATACTTCATTTAAAAAGTTTACGGGTTTAACTCCAACTACCTATAGAACAATGCCTGTTTCTTAAATATCAGAATTGTCCGAATTTTTCTTGTTTATAGAATTTCGGACAAGCCGGACTTAGCGATGTTCTAGTTTTGTTCAGACAAAAAACTAGACCCATGAGAGTATTACTAATTATTTTCTTTTGGGCCATTACCCAAAGTCTAATGGCCCAAAAGAATACTGTTTTCTTAGAATTAGGAGGGCAGGGTGGCATCACGTCCCTTAGTTACGAGAGACAGTTCAACGATAGAACCACTGGTCTTGGTGTACGTACTGGTATTGGCACAAGTGTATTTGAGTTCAAGCCCAATGAATCAGATTCTGGGTCAATAGCTGGATGCTCTATCCGCGGGTCAATATTACCGCACCAAGGATTTCATTTACAATGCCGGTCAGCTTACAGTACCTGTTTGATATTAGAAATAGTAATTATATGGAGGTAGGCCTAGGGTCACCCTGGCAACTGATTTCCCTATCAATCTTTGTTCATCATGCTGTGATTGGATTCCGAAGACAATTTGGATATCAGAAAAGATGGATTTGGAAAATTAATTTTACACCTATAATCGACGTAAGTGGTGAAAATATTCAAAAGGATTCAGAACCAACGATCTGGGGAGGAATATCCCTCGGCAGAAAATTTTAGCCTATCAACAATAATGAACATTAAAATATAGAATATGAAGAAAATAGTCATCTCCGCATCTCTTTGTTTGCTTCTTAGTAGCTGCTTTACCTATAGGAATATAGACCTGGACAAAGGAGAATTCAACCAAGAAGATATTTTTAAAATAATAAAGACGGATGAACAAATAGAGAAAGGAAAATTATATTCTTAAATGATAGTTTAACTGTTCTGCAAAGGAAAGCAGGTACAAAACATGTTGTTCTAAGAACGGATATACAGGAAATTCGCAAGAGAAAATTTTCTTTAGGAAAAACCATAGCATTGCCCGATGGAATTACGGCTGTTGTTACAGCTGTAGCTCTTTATACATTCTCCAATTGGAGTGTTTCGCTAGGATATTAATCCAGATTATTTTACAAATCTGTTTTACAATTTAAACCTTTTTAAACGTATGAATTTGAACGGTTTTAATAGGTGCAAAAATCTTGATAAAAGTAAGAAGTGCTTACTTTCTTTAAAACAGGAATGCATTTTAGCCCAATAAATGATTGGTTTAACCGATAAACGGACCTACATCGAGGAATTTCCTCACATGAACAATTAAATGACGATTTTAGACGTTAAAGAGAGAATTTAGTGCAATAATTCCCAAACTAATATTTAATTATACTACTATTATGGCTGAAAGATTAGTAATTGTTTCTGATATGTGGGGGGCGAAAAAAGGCATCTGGATAACTTCCTATTTAGGCTATTTGCAACAATATTTTGATATTACTTTTTATGACAGTCAACAATTGGCAAATCTGGACTTGACTGTCCAGAGTGAAGAAAATGTGCATAATTCCTTTGCAGAAGGCGGTATCGATACTGCGATTGCGCATTTATTAAAAAGAGAAAAAACGCCAAGCTATTATTTGGCCTTTAGTACTGGAGGTACTATTGTGTGGAACGCTGCCAAAATGGGGCTACCCGTAAAATCTCTTTATAGTGTATCCGCAACACGCATACGATTGGATAATGATAAGCCTTGCGTGCCATTTAATTTATTGTATGGGGCTAACGATTCCTACGCACCAAAAGAATCTTGGGCAAATATGTTAGGGATCGAGATGGAATTGATGCCGAATTTTGGGCATACCCTTTATTCCGACGAAAAAGTGATTCGCAAAGTCTGTTTGGATTTACTACAGCAAGTAACTCAAATTGCACCTAAGGAGAAGAAGGCGGTGTAGCTTAAGAAACTGCCTTTAATTTTTTCACCGTCTCGTAAGAAAGCTTTTGCTCCGCATAAGGTTTGGTCACCTTAAATTCTGTTTCTCCGCTTGTTGGCATTTCAAACATGGCATCGGTGAAAATTGCTTCACAAAGTGACCGTAATCCTCTTGCCCCAAGTTTATACTCAATGGCTTTTGCTACTATATATTCTAGCGCTTGCTCTGTTATGGTAAACGTAATGTTATCCATGGCAAAAAGCTTTTCATATTGTTTTATGATAGCATTTTTTGGCTCGGTGAGAATTGCTCTAAGCGTCTTTTCATCCAAGGGGTTCATATGGGTCAAAACGGGTAGTCTCCCTATAATTTCAGGTATTAGGCCAAACTCTTTTAAATCCTTTGGTATAATGTATTGAAGCATGTTGGAATTATCCAGTTGCTCATCTACCTTAGAGGCATTGTAACCCACGGCTTGCATGTTCAAACGTTTTGCAATAGAGCGTTCAATACCATCAAAAGCCCCACCTGCAATAAAGAGAATATTTTCGGTATTAACTTCTATGAATTTTTGATCAGGATGTTTACGACCTCCCTTTGGCGGTACATTGACCACGGTGCCCTCTAGCAACTTTAAAAGCCCCTGTTGCACGCCTTCTCCTGATACATCTCTTGTAATGGATGGATTATCACTCTTTCTAGCAATCTTATCGATTTCATCAATGAAAACGATACCACGTTCAGCTTTTTCCAGATTATAGTCTGCTGCTTGCAATAAGCGGGTTAAAATACTTTCTACATCCTCGCCTACATAACCTGCCTCGGTTAAAACTGTTGCATCAACTATGGCTAAAGGTACATTAAGCATTCTTGCAACGGTCTTGGCCATAAGGGTTTTACCAGTACCTGTTTGACCCACCATGATAATATTACTCTTCTGGATCTCTACGTCATCTTCTTTGGAAGACGGTTGTAAAAGTCGCTTATAATGATTGTATACAGCTACGGACATTACCTTTTTGGTACGTTCCTGCCCAATGATAAAGGTGTCTAAAAAAGATTTTATTTCCTGTGGTTTCTTTAGGACCAACTCCGAAGAGAGGTCATTGGTCTTGGTTTGCCTAGATTCTTCAGCAACAATGCCATGCGCTTGTTCTATACATCTATCACAAATGTGTGCATCCAAACCGGCAATCAAAAGATTGGTTTCCGGTTTTTTTCTCCCACAAAACGAACATTCTAAATTTTCTTTTGCCATATTCTAGTACAATAACCTAATCTATAACGAGGGTATTTTGATTTTGGTTCAAAAAACTAACTTAATTTTGGTAGTTGGTCGAAATTATTTCTTTTCCCTAACCAAAATTTCATCGATCATACCGTATTCCAAAGCTGCATCGGCCTTCATCCAGTAGTCTCTATCACTATCGTCGTGTACTTTTTCAACTTTTTGCCCGGAGTGTTTTGCTATAATTTGATATAGTTCATCTTTGAGCTTAAGTATTTCCTTGGCCGTTATTTCTATATCGCTAGCCTGGCCTTGAGCTCCACCCATAGGCTGGTGGATCATAACTCTTGAATGTTCCAAACCACTTCGCTTTCCTTTTTCTCCAGCGCACAGAAGAACAGCACCCATAGAGGCTGCCATACCGGTACATATGGTGGCAACATCAGGATTAATAAATTGCATGGTATCGTAAATGCCCAAACCTGCATAAACACTTCCTCCTGGGGAATTGATATATATCTGAATATCTTTTGAGGCATCAACACTGGCCAAGAACAATAACTGGGCCTGTACAATATTAGCTACCTGATCATTGATTCCGGTGCCGAGAAATATAATACGGTCCATCATAAGCCTAGAGTATACATCCATGGCTATAACGTTCATTTGTCTTTCTTCAATGATGTTCGGCGTCATGTTGGTCGGGTACATGGCACTCATGATGTTGTCATAGTACGTACTGCTGATACCTTGATGTTTTATGGCGTAATTCTTAAATTCTTTTCCGTAGTCCATAAATAGTTAATCGATTTTAGTGGTAAAAAAAGGTGCCGAAAAAGTGTTTTCCCGGCACCGTAAAGATACTTAATTTATTGTTTGGATACTATCCATTAACTTCTTTGATGAAGTTTTCATAGGTAACTTCCTTAGTCTTTAGGTTCGCCTTTTCTTTATAAAGACTAAGAAGTTTTTGGCTCATCAATTGTTCAGATAAACGTTTTACCTCGTCCTGGTTGCCTAAAACCCTGGCTGCTATATTGTCCAGTTCTTCTTCTTGGGGATCAAGTTGGCCAAACTGTGCCATTTGGGATTTTATAAATCCTTTCGCAAACTCCTTGAGTTCGTCAAACTGCACTTGAAGGTTGTTGTCGTTGATGACCTTACCTTCAATGAGTTGATAACGCAGTCCTTTTTCAGATTTTTGGTATTCTTCCGCAGCCTCCTCTTCGGATAACTCCTTTTCACCGGTCACCTGTATCCATTTGGTCAAAAATCCTGCCGGTAGATCAAACTTTGTATTTTCAATAAAATACTCGGTTACATCGTTAAGCAATTTTTGATCCGCTTGCTGCTCAAATTGTTTTTCGGAATCTTCAATGATACGTTCTCTAAGCTCTTTCTCAGATTTTACGGCATCCTTTCCAAAGAGCTTGTCAAAAAGTTCTTGATTTAATTCTGCTGGCTCCCTTTCGTTTATCTCCGTAATAGTAAAAGAAACTTCGATATTCAATTTTTCTGCTTTTTCTTTAGAAATACCTAGGATACTTCCCAGTAAATATTCCTCCTTGACCAAACCTTTGGTCTTTAAGGTGACCGTATCTCCGACTTTTTTGCCGACCAGACTTTCTATGGCTTTTTTACTTTTTAGTTTATCTAACTCTAAAAGCGTTTGGTTGTCTATTTCTTCTGCTTCATTAAAGAACTTGCCCGATACTTCATCGGTTTTACCGACGACCTCCTTGCTTACCAATTTTCCGTATTGTTTCTGAATGCGTTCTACTTGCTCCGTCACCATTTTCTTGTCAGCGACTATTTTGTAGTGCGTTATGGCTTTTTTAGTCTTTAGGGGAACTTCAAAATTCGGTGCTAAACCTAGTTCAAATTCAAAGTCAAGTTCTTCTTGGTCCCAGTCAAAGCTGTCTTGTTGTTTTGGTAACGGATTACCAAGAACATCTAGCTTTTCTTCTGTAAGGTATTTGTTCAAATTGTCTTGAAGCAATTTGTTCACTTCGTCAACTAAAACAGCTTTACCATACTGCTTTTTAATTAGGCCCATAGGAACCTGTCCTTTTCTAAAGCCAGGAACATTAGCCTGTTTTTTATAGTCTTTAAGGATGGTATCTACTTTATCTTGATAGTCTTCCTTTGTAATAGCAACTTTAACAACAGCGTTTAAATCGTCTATCTGTTCTTTTGTAATATTCATTCCTTATTTTCTTATGTCCTTATATAAAATGGGATGCAAAATTACTATAATTTAGCCTGTTCGCCAAGTTTTTAAGGGGTTGAATTTCAAAAGCTAAGTCCATCTTTACTTGTCCTCCTTGAGGAGCGAATACAATATGGATTGTAGAAAGGAGAGCAGAAGGCTGAAAAGGAGGGCCCACCAAATATTCCCCACACTAAAACCTGCTACTAGGGCATCGGCCAAAAGAATGATAATGGCATTGATGATCAACAGAAAAAGTCCGAACGTGACTATCGTTACCGGTAGCGTAAGAATAATTAAAATGGGCTTTACCAAGAAATTCAACAAACTCAGTATTATCGCAACAATTATAGCGGTAACATAGGAGTCTACCGATACATTGGGTAGTATATTTGCCAAAAGGATTACTGCTAAAGCACTTAATAAAATTCGTAAAATAAGTTTCATTGGTTTTTGTGTTTACGGGTTGTTTTAGATGTAATGAGCTATAGTAGGTACAGCAGAATTACTTTTAAATGTAATCAATTTTTGTTTGTCTTTGTCCTTTGACATCTACAAAGCCAAGTTAGCATTTAAGCAAAAGCCTATTAGGATGACAAGAAATGTAGCGATTTGGACAAGAATTCCTTTGGGTTTTCTGCATGTAGCCAGTGTCCGGCATTGGCTATCGTTTCCATTTGAGCCAAAGGAAAATGCGTTTTTATTTGCAATAGGTCACTATCGGTAACATATTCGGATTTACTTCCTTTTAGAAATAAGGTAGGCCCTGCGTAGCTATCCGTGCTATTGATGTTCTCCCCAATTTCTTCCATCTTATGGCTTAGAACGGGCAGGTTAAACCTGAAGGACAGTTTTTTTTCACTGTTCCACAACAAGTTTTTTAAGAGAAATTGCCGTATTCCAAAATTAGATATGTGTTTCTGAAGTTCATCATCTGCTTCCTTTCGCGAAGTGAGTACGGATAAATCAATTTTATTAAGGCCATCTATAATTTCATGATGGTGGGGAGGATAAAATTTTGGGGCAATATCCGCAACCAATAGCTTTTCCGTTTTACCAGGATAATCACAGGCAAATTGCATTGCCGTTTTTCCGCCCATAGAATGCCCTATCAATAGCGTACGCTCTATATTTTTGGACTCTAGATAATTGTTCAGGTCTTTGGCTAAAAAATCATAATTAAAATCTTCGGAATGAAAGCTCTTGCCATGATTGCGTTGGTCTATGAGATGCACTTCCATACCACTGTCCGCATAAGCCATTCCCAACGTCTTCCAGTTATCGGACATTCCCAGAAAGCCATGAAGTACGCATAATGGTTTTCCGGAACCTAATATTTTTGAATGTAGTATTTCTCTCATTTCAATTTGTTCAGATACATATTTACCACATTGTCCAAGCCCAAGTAAATTGCTTCACAAATAAGAGCATGCCCTATGGAAACCTCTAAAAGATTAGGAATGTGTGTTTTAAAGTATAGGATGTTTTCTAGACTAAGGTCATGACCGGCATTTATACCGATACCGATTTCGTTAGCGGTTAGCGCCGCTTCCACAAAAGGTTGTATGGCTTTCTCTTTATCCGAGGTGAATTGTGAGGCATAGCTCTCGGTGTAGAGTTCAATGCGGTCCGCCCCAACATTTTGAGCACCTGTTACCATTGCGCTATCCGGGTCTACGAAGATAGAGGTTCTAATTCCTGCTTTTTTAAAGGTACCGATAACATCTTTTAAAAAGCTTTCGTTCTTAACGGTATCCCACCCGGCGTTTGACGTTATTGCGTCTACGGCATCCGGCACTAAGGTTACCTGTGTTGGTTTTACTTCCAAGACCAGATCAATAAACTTTGGATTAGGATTGCCTTCAACATTGTACTCCGTGGTGACTATATTTTTAAGGTCTCTAGCATCTTGATAACGAATATGACGTTCGTCCGGGCGTGGATGAATAGTAATTCCTTGAGCGCCAAATCGTTCTATATCCGCTGCAACTTTTAGAAGGTCCGGTACATTGCCGCCACGGGCATTACGGAGAGTTGCAATTTTATTTACGTTTACACTGAGCTTTGTCATTGGGTCATTTTAGTTTCAAAAACGTTCCAAAAATACGAATTAGGCTTACCTTTTGATATTAATAATTACTATTTTGCGTTATAATTTAACTCATGCAGATTCAAAGCCACATAATAAAAAATATACCTGAATTCAAGATTGGAGATTCCTTTGGAAAAGTTTTGGATTTTTTCAAGGAGAATACGTATTCGCATATCGCCATTACGGAGAAAAATCGATTCTTGGGTGTATTTTCGGAAAATGATGTAGAGATTATCGATGCGGCTGCAAAAATCGAATCGTACCGATACGATTTGGAGACCTTCTTTGTTAGGAAGAATACCAATTGGCTAGACGTACTAGAAGCCTTTGCAAGAAATGAAGCAAACTTGCTGCCAATTTTAGACGAGAACGAAGAGATAATAGGATATTACGATTTAACGGATATCGTTTCCGTTTTTATCGACACTCCTTTTTTTACCGACCCAGGGAATATCCTGGTCGTGGCCAAAGGAATGAAAGACTATTCATTTAGTGAAATAGCTCAGATTGTTGAAAGTAATAATGCCAAGTTTATTGGTGGTTTAATAACCGATATACAGAATGATGTCGTTCAAATAACTATTAAGATAAGTACCACTAATTTTAATGACGTGGTGCAAACTTTTAGGCGCTACAACTACAATATTATCTTCGGTAATAGTGACGACCAATTTTTGGAAGATTTGAAACAGCGTTCAGATTATTTAGATAAATTTTTAAACGTTTAGCATGAAAGTTGCCATTTACGGTCAAACATATCATGAGCAAGTCATTGATTTTTTACTGGAACTTTTAGACGAACTGCAAAAAGAAAGTGCGGAAGTCGTTATAGAAAAAGAATTTTACAATCACTACCTATTAAAGGGGAATACCCTGAATTTCCCAACATTTAGCGAATCTGCTGGCCTTGATGGTTCCTTTGATATGTTCGTAAGTTTTGGCGGAGATGGTACCATTCTAAGAGCGACCACTTTTGTAAAGGACATGGGAATTCCCATTGTGGGAGTAAACACAGGTCGGTTGGGGTTTTTGTCCACCTTTAAAAAAGAAGATGTAAGGAAAGTGGTTCGTGAATTTGTTGCTGGGGCCTATACCATAGTAGAAAGAAGCCTTGTTCAATTGAATACGAAGCATCTAGATGCAGAATTTGGTGACCTTAATTTTGCACTCAACGAGATTACGGTAAGTAGAAAGGATACCACTTCCATGATTACGGTAGAAACCTATTTAAATGACGAATACCTTACCTCTTATTGGGCAGACGGCCTTATTATTGCCACGCCGACAGGGTCAACAGGGTATTCTTTGAGCTGCGGAGGCCCAGTAATCGTACCCACGGCCAAGTCATTGGTGTTAACTCCTATTGCGCCTCACAATCTTAATGCGAGGCCATTGGTAATTTCAGACGAGACGAGTATTCGGCTTAAAGTCTCGGGTAGGGAAGAGAACCATCTGGTTTCTTTAGATTCTAGAATAGCGTCCCTTGAAAATGGTCAAGAAATTACCATTAAGAAGGCCTCTTTTTCAATTAAGATGATTGAATATACTTCAGAGAGCTTTCTAAAAACCCTCAGAAATAAGCTTTTGTGGGGTGAGGACAAAAGAAATTGAACCTGAAATGAAACAATAAATACCTTCAAAAGCTGTTTATCTTGTGAGAACATAAATAGGGTTGCACACCTTTGTAAACGATGAAGATGGACCTATTTATTGAAAATAGTAACGTATGTGGCGAATTGGTTTATTAGTGCTTTTTTTTAGCTCCCTGAGTTTGAAGGGTCAAACTTATGAGGTGGGGCTCTTTACCGGTGGCGCTAACACAATTAGTGATGTAGGGCGCACCAATTATATTTTGCCATCGGATATTGCGTTCGGAGGTATCTTTAAGTGGAATAAAAGCAAGAGGTATGCGTGGAGGGGTAGTGTTATGTACGGCAAGTTCACTGCGGACGATACCAAATCTAGCTCTTCTGCAAGACAACAAAGAGGTTATGTGGTGGATAACTCCATACTCGAAGGTTCTTTAGGCCTAGAATTTAACTTTGTGGAGTACAACCTGCATAAATTGGGCCCGGCATTTACACCGTATCTTTATACAGGGGTAACTTATTTTAGGTATGATTTTGAATATTTTAATGGTACGGTGTTACAGGAAACTTCGCAGAGAGATGGTTCGTTTGCGATACCAATTACGGCCGGTTTTAAGTATCGTATCAATCAGTTTCTTATTTTTGGGGCAGAAATTGGTGCCCGATATACGTTTACGGATAATTTAGATGCCAGTAATCCTGAAGGCTCCAATTTTGAACAGTTCCGTTTTGGGAATATTTTTAGTGATGATTGGTATGTGTTCTCGGGGGTTACCTTAACCTATACTTTTGGGAGAAAGCTTTGTACCGATTGTTTTGAGTAGCAAAGTAAATGGATAAAATAGAAGGATTAGTCAATCACAATTTACCAAAACATCTAGCCATAATAATGGACGGTAATGGCAGATGGGCCAAGCAACAAGGTAAACATCGCGTTTTTGGTCATGAGCACGGCGTAAAAACCGTTAGGTCTACCGTTGAAAATTGTGTGAAGATAGGAATTGAGTACCTTACTTTGTACACGTTTTCTACGGAGAACTGGAACAGACCCAAGATAGAAATACAGACTTTAATGCGGCTCTTGGTATCTTCACTTAAAAAAGAACTTAAAACTTTTAACAATAACCACGTTCGTCTCAATACTATCGGGAACATTTCAGCACTGCCGGAAAAAGCCTATAAAGAGTTGTTGGAGGTGATGGATAAAACAAAGGATAATACAGGGATGACCCTGACATTGGCCTTAAGTTATGGCTCTCGAGAAGAGCTGCGATCCGCTGTGAAGGCAATTGCGGTCAAAGTTAAAAATAATATAATTTCAGCTGAAAATATTGATGAAACCATTATAAATAACCATCTTTACACGCACAATTTGCCAGACGTAGACTTGCTTATCCGTACTAGTGGAGAACATCGGATCAGCAATTTTTTATTATGGCAGATAGCATACGCAGAATTATATTTTATTGACGTATTTTGGCCCGATTTTAGTGAGCACCATTTGGTGAAGGCTATAAAGAATTACCAGAACAGAGAACGACGATTTGGAAAAACTAGCGAACAACTCATTTAAAGATATGACTAGGTTCATATCCTTGAACCACTTATTTACCACTCTTCTTATTTTTATTTCAATTAATACCTTCTCACAAGACCTGTCTTATGAAGATGGTAAAAAATATATTTTAGGAGGGCTAGAGGTCACCGGTCTGGTAAGTTATAACGAACAGACGGTAAAGACCTACACAGGGCTTCGTGTGGGGCAGCCCATAACCATTCCAGGGGAACAAATCAGCGGTGTAATCAACAAGTTATGGGGTCTAGAACTGTTTAGCGGTATAGACGTTTACATTACGGACATCAAGGGGAACGATATTTTTTTAGAACTGCATATTGTTGAAAGACCCACCCTAACGGACGTTACTTTTTACGGAGTCAAAAATAGGAAGGTAGAAGAGCTAGTTAAGGATACCGATCTTAAAAAAGGAAAAAAGATTACGGAAAGTCTTATTTCTAACACCAAAAATTACCTCACTAACAAGTACAAAAAACAGGGTTATCTTAATACCAAGGTCACTATTGCCACAAAAAAAGATACTTCCGAGACCAATGCCAGAAGCATGGTGGTGAATATCAAAAAGGGGGACAAGGTTAAAATAAAGGATATCGTCTTCGAGGGTAATGAAGAGTTGTCAGATAAAAAACTTCGTAAAGCTTTAAAAAACACCAAGAAAAAACGCTTAGGTCGGTTCTGGAAGAAATCAAAGTTTATCAAGAAAGATTACGAGGAAGACTTGGGCTTGCTTGTAGATAAGTATGCGGAAAACGGATTTAGGGATGCGCGCGTCATATCCGACACTTTGGTAAAGGTTGATGATAATAACATCCAGCTGAACATTAAGGTGGAAGAGGGTAATAAGTACTATTTCGGTGATATCGATTTTGTAGGTAACACGGTGTATACCGATCGCCAACTCTCGCAAGTACTGGGCATTAAAAAAGGGGCCACTTATAACGGTGTTCTTTTAAGAGAGCGTATTGCAGATAATTCTAAACCTGATCCAAATGACGTAACCAGTCTATATCAAAATAATGGATATTTGTTTTCTACGATTAATCCGGTTGAGGTATCAGCGGCAAACGATACCATTAATTTTGAAATTAGAATCATAGAGGGTAAGGAGACCTTTCTAGACCATGTTACAGTAAATGGAAATGACAAGACCAATGACCATGTTATTTTCCGTGAGCTAAGAACTAGACCAGGTCAAAAATATAATAAATCGGATATTATTCGTAGTATAAGAGAATTAGGGCAGTTAGGCTTCTTTGACGCGGAACAGATAACACCAGATGTCTTGAATGCTAATCCTAACGAAGGTACGGTCGACTTATCTTGGAATTTGGTAGAATCCGGCTCTAGCCAGATAGAATTGCAAGGTGGTTATGGTGGAGGTGGTTTTATAGGTACCCTTGGCCTTTCTTTTAGCAATTTTTCCATACAGAATTTATTTAAGGGAGAAGCTTATAAACCGGTGCCCATGGGGGATGGACAAACCTTTGCCTTGCGTTTACAGGCAAGTAGAACCTTTAGGGTCTATAGTCTTAATTTCTCGGAACCTTGGCTTGGAGGTAAAAAACCGGTACGTTTTAACCTAAGCTTATCACGTACACAACAATTTGCGGCCACCTTTGGTGGTAGAAATGGAATCAATGTTAATAAGGATCAGCAGTTTTCTATTACGGGTGTAACGGCAGGGCTGGCAAAGCGAGTACAATGGCCGGATGATTTTTTCACCATTTCTCATTCCTTGAGTTATCAATTATACGATTTCAGGAACTATAATATAGGTCTATTTAATTTTGGTAATGGTAAGGCTAACGCTCTTGCCTATACTTTAGGTATTTCTAGGAATGCCACCTTAGGAGGGCGTATTTTTCCAAGAGGAGGTTCTAACTTTGAGATTACAGCAAAGTTTACTCCGCCATATTCGTTGTTTAGCAATAAGGATTTCGGTTCGCTGACGGACAGGAGTACAGAGTTGCAACCTATCGTGAACCAGCAAAGGGCTCAGGGTATACAAACATCTCCTGAAATCACTGAGTTGGAAAATGCCGACCAAGAACGCTTTAGATTATTGGAATATTACAAAATAAAGTTCAAAGGGGATTGGTACACGACCTTGGTTGATAAACTGGTCTTACGTACTAATGCAGAGTTTGGATTCTTAGGTAATTATAACAGTGATATTGGAGATGTGCCTTTTGAGCGTTTCTTCGTCGGTGGTGATGGTCTTGGGAACTTTACTTTGGATGGGCGTGATGTTGTGCAGCTAAGGGGATATGACAATCAATCGTTAACACCGGTAGACCCAATTTCCGGACAGCAAGAAGGTGGTATAGTGTACAATAAATTCTCTTTAGAACTTAGGTATCCGTTGACATTAAAGCCTTCTGCATCTATTTATGGACTAGCATTTTTAGAAGGTGGTAACTCTTTTAGCAATTTTCAGCAATTTAATCCGTTTCAATTAAAACGGTCGGCCGGTGTGGGGGTTCGCATATTTATGCCAGCATTTGGATTATTGGGAATAGATTTTGGATACGGGTTTGATGAAGACCTTAGACCTCAATCTGCTGGCCAAGGTCCAAGCGGATGGCAAACGCACTTCATAATTGGTCAACAGTTTTAATTTAAATTTGAAATTTTACGATTGTACCATATGCTAATCCTTTCATTTTAAAAGTTTTAGTAATTTTGGCACGATATTTTCTATTGGATTAAACGATATCAAAAATGAAGTCAAAAACAAAAGTTCTTTTATTTCTTAGTGTAGTATGCTTAAGTGTAAATTCCTTTGCCCAGAGAGGGGTTCGGATGGCTTACGTGGACATGGAATATATTTTGGAAAATGTAGAAGAGTATAGGGAGGCAAGTGAGCAATTGGATACCAAAGTGCAGAAATGGAAAGTGGAAATCGAGCAGAAGCGAAGTGTAGTTGAGCAAATGAAGAAAGATCTAATGGCCGAAAAAGTATTATTGACGGCGGAACTTATTTCAGAACGTGAGGAAGATATTCAAATTCTTGAGAAAGAGATGTTAGAATATCAACAGAACAGATTTGGACCACAGGGCGATTTGGTCCTTCAGAAACGGAGATTGATACAGCCTATACAAGATCAGGTGTTCAATGAAGTGCAGAAAATAGGTACCAATAAAAAATATGATTTTATTTTTGATAAATCAGCGGATGTCGTAATGTTGTACTCCGAAAAAAGACATGATATAAGTGAATTGGTATTGCGCCAAATCGCTAGGACTAGAAAAATAAGTAAGCCGGCAAATAAAGGAAATAAAAGAAGCCGATTAGATGATTTTGAAGGCGACGATGAAGAGTTAGAAGCAGTTGAAAGCGATGCGGTCACAGAACGAAAGGATAAAGCTAAAGAGGCTAGTGAAGCAAGGGCCAAAACAGCCGAAGAGAAAAGAGCAGAGCAATTAAAGTTACGGGAGGAAAGAAAGAAGGCGTATGAAGAACGAAGAAAGAAGTTGTTAGAAGAAAGAGAAGCGAAGAAAAAAGAAAAGCAAGAGGAGCGCAAGAAGGACTCGGAAGAAAAAGAAAATAGTTCCGAACAATAGATTTAAAGAACCATTAATTAACACTCAAATAAAAATTAAATTTTAACTCATGAAACAAGTAAAGAAAATAGCTGTAGCCTTAATGTTGTTTGTGGCGGCGAGCAGTTTTGTAAATGCACAGAGTAAAGTTGCACATATTGATGTAACACAATTATTGGCAGCGATGCCAGAGATGAAAGCTGCTGAGGCAGAACTTAAAAAACTACAAGAAACGTACAACGCAGATATTCAGGCTTCAATGACGGAGCTACGTAACAAGTTTACGCAGTACCAGAACGAGGCACCATCAAAGTCAAAGGAAGAGAACGATAAGAGAGCTGTAGAACTTCAAGGTTACGAGAAAAGTATCGGAGAAGCGCAACAAGCAGCGCAACAAGAATTTCAAAAGAAACAAGCTGAGCTCTTTGCTCCAATTTCCGAAAAAGCAAAAGCAGCTATCGAAAAAGTTGCGGCCGCTCAAGGTTACGACTATGTAATAGATGCGCAAGCTGGTGGAGGATTGATCGTAGCGAAAGGTAAAGACCTTTTGGCGGATGTAAAGACTGCATTAGGATTCTAGTAAGAAATATCATTTCAAACGAATAAAAAACCATCCTTTAATAGGATGGTTTTTTTATGGAAGCAATTTACTTTTAATTTTTTTCCAACGTAGTTTCTTTATAAATCTTCCTTCATTTAGAGATACCATAAAGGAAATTTTTTCTTTTTTGGCTTCAAAATATCCGTACACGTTGTCAAAAAAAATGGCACTCTTTCGCTGTTTTATCGCCATTTTTAATGAGGCTATCAGCGTTATGAGAAAGCCATAACGCATCGTATACATGGCCCTGCCTTGAAGATATCTTGCTTTTGGATTATAGGCTTTTCCAGTAGGTCTTAGGTGTTTTACCTTTAAAGTCTCGTCGGTGGTAATGAAATACCCGTGATACTGCGCTAACAACTCGTCTACCGTATCCCATCCCATTTCTGTTTTAAGTCCGCCTATGGCTTTAAAACAGCTTTTGGAATATGCCTTAAAAGCTCCCCGAACATGGTCCTTGTCCATGGTATGGTTCAATATCCAAGCTCCATTACTGTCTTTTTCATAAATAAACCCTCCTGCGATGCCTACATCCGGCCTGCCCTTAAAAATATAGGCAATTCGTTCAAAATAATTATCAGGAAGAATAAGGTCGGCGTCTAGCTTAACGATAAAATCAAAATCATCATTTAGTTCTCGAAGCCCTTTATTAAACGCCTTAATGACCTTACTACCGGGTAGGTGTTCTTCAGAAGAATGGGTATTTATCTTAAGAAGGGTAGTCGTTTTATTTATGAACTCATCAATTATCCGCTCCGTAGTATCCGTAGAGTCGTCATTAACAATAATCACCTTCTTCGGTTGTAAAGTCTGGCGAAGTAAGGAGTCTAGGGTACGCCTTAAAAAAGCTTCCTCATTGTGCGCAGGCATAATAACATAGTAGTTCATTTTTTTAGTACGGGATGTTATTTACTAGCTTTTCTGGTGGCATAGACCATATAATATCTAGGCGTAAAGGTCCTAAATAAGGGTCTTATCCCTATTTTCTTAACAGGATGTGTCCATTTCATGGAATCTTGAATCTCCCATCCAGATTTTTCCAATAGCCAATTAAATTGCCAGTCCTCAAATTCATGATAATGACGATCCCAGGGGTCCGTTTTACTCTGATAGGCTTTTGAGAACCATAAGCGTAACGGAATACTGGCTACAAGTTTGTCCGACTTAATTTCTGATAATACATTTAAAGGAGCAAGTAGGTGCTCAAAAATTTCAAAAGCGGTTACGACTGAAGCATCTGAATGCTGTACCGAGGAAAAGTTCTTGTCTAAATCTTCTCCCTTGGTGTTGCTAACCTCATAGCCTTGTTCCTGCATTAATTTGGACAAAGGGTTGGGTACACCTAAGTCCAATATTTTTTCCGTTGTACTAACGTGTTTCTGTAAGAAGCGAAGTGTTTTCTTGAACCGTTTGTTAGGAAAGGTATTTTCGTACATATTACATTCGGTAAACAATTGCATTGACGTTCATTCCTGCGCCAACACTAGCAAAGATAACAACATCTCCTACTATTAATTCTTGATTTTCAATTTTTCCTTTTCTAATCAAGTCCAATAGGGTAGGAATGGTGGCCACGGAGCTGTTCCCCAATTTCTGGATAATCATAGGCATAATTCCATCAGGCATTTCTTTGCCATATAGGGCATAAAATCTTTTGACGATAGCCTCGTCCATTTTTTCATTAGCCTGATGAATGATAATCTTTTTAACATCGTCTATAGCCACACCACTTTCTTCTAAGCAGGAGGCCATGGCTCCAGGTACATAGGTTACGGCAAATTCGTATATTTTTCTACCGAACATTTTTATGTATTTGGTATCCTCTGCCGTAGGAAGGTAAGACTTTCCGTAGAATAGAAAGTAAGCCTCTTCGTAAGTGTAGGTGGCGGTGGCGTGCGCTAAGATTTCACCACTATGGGAATCTTCTTCAATTATCGCCGCTCCGGCACCATCGGAATAGATCATGGAATCGCGATCATAGGGGTCAACTATCCGCGAAAGTGTTTCGGCGCCGATGACCAAGCATTTCTTAGCGATGCCGCTCTTAATGAAGGCATTTGCCTGTATAACGCTTTCTACCCAGCCAGGACACCCAAAAAGCATGTCATAGGCTACACATTTTGGATTTTTTATGCGTAAATGATGTTTTACCCGTGTTGCCAAACTCGGGAGCATATCGCTTTGCGATTGCCCATAAGCCACATCACCAAAATTGTGGGCAAGAATGATATAGTCTATTTCTTCTTTATTCACACCGGCATCATCAATGGCTTTTTCCGCTGCTAGAAAAGCAATATCCGAGGTATTGAGCTTTTTTGCCGCATAACGTCTTTCTGCAATTCCCGTAATGGTTTTGAACTTTTCAATGATAACGCTATTGTTATGCTTGAATTGACTTCCGTCGGCATTCAAAAATTCGTGCTGTTCAAAATCTTTGTTCTCAACGATCAGTGATGGTATATAACTTCCTGTTCCTGTAATACCTATCTTCATTTGGTGTAGTGTTAGTTGGTACTAAGCAAGATAGGTGTAATACCGCTAATTGCTATGCATGCATAATACACTTTACGATGTCCAGAAACAAAACCATCATATTCAAGGGAATAAAAAAGTCCCCATTAATGAACGAGGACTCCTGTTATGCAGTGTTAAGCGTTGTTTTATGCTTCGACATACGCTTCTATTGGAGTACAGGTGCAAATTAAATTCCGATCCCCAAAGGCCTCATCTGTGCGACGTACGGTTGGCCAAAATTTATTTTCAGATACATAATCCAAAGGAAAAGCGGCCAATTGACGGCTGTAGGGAAAATCCCAGTTATCAGAAGTAACCATGGTCAAGGTGTGCGGTGCGTTTTTAAGTACATTGTTGCTGTCTTCAATCGAGGCGTTATCAATTTCTTTTCTAATCGATAGCATCGCTTCACAGAATCGGTCTAACTCTGAAAGGCTTTCACTTTCTGTAGGTTCTATCATCATAGTGCCTGCCACTGGAAACGAAACTGTTGGCGCATGAAACCCGAAGTCCATTAATCGCTTAGCAATGTCCGTTACCTCAATACCGTTCGTTTTAAAAGGACGACAATCTATAATCATTTCATGGGCCGCTCTACCTTTCTCACCGGTATAGAGTACATCATAGGCGCCGTTAAGACGTTCCTTTATGTAATTGGCACTTAATATGGAATATCGTGTTGCATCCGTAACCCCAGAAGCCCCCAACATTTTTATGTAGCCGTAAGAAATAAGGCAAGCCAATGCGCTACCCCATGGTGCCCCTGATATTGCCGTAATGGCATTCTCACCACCCGTTTTTACGACGGGGTTAGAGGGTAGAAATGGTTTCAGTTGTTCGGCCACGCAAATAGGTCCTACTCCAGGACCTCCACCACCGTGAGGTATGGCAAAGGTTTTGTGAAGATTCAAGTGACATACATCGGCACCGATAGTTGCAGGATTCGTTAAGCCTACCTGAGCGTTCATATTTGCTCCGTCCATGTATACTTGTCCGCCATGGTCGTGTATCAAAGAAGTGATATATTTTATGGAGGATTCAAAAACACCATGCGTTGATGGGTACGTTACCATCAGGGCCGCTAAATTTTCAGAATGTTCTTTTACCTTCTCTTCCAAGTCAATGACATCAATATTGCCATGCTCATCGGTTTTGGTAACGATTACCTTCATGCCTGCCATCACCGCTGATGCGGGATTTGTTCCATGTGCAGATGCAGGAATAATACATATATCGCGATGGTGGTCGTTTCTGGAATGGTGATAGGCCCTAATGGTCATCAACCCGGCGTATTCTCCTTGGGCCCCAGAATTTGGCTGTAGCGAAGTTGCAGCAAAACCGGTAATGATATTTAATTGCTCTTCAAGCTCTTTAAGCACTAACTGATACCCTTTGGCTTGGTCTAAGGGTGCAAAGGGATGAATATTACCCCAATTGGCCCAGCTAAGCGGTAACATCTCAGAGGCTGCATTCAATTTCATCGTGCAACTTCCCAACGAAATCATGGAATGGTTTAAGGCCAAATCCTTACGCTCCAGTTTTTTGATGTAACGCATCAAATCAGTTTCGGAGTGATAGGTGTTAAAAACGGGTTGTTGTAAGAAACTAGATTTACGTGCTAATGAGGCCGTGATAATTTCGTCAAGGTCTTCTTCTTTGGAAGTATCATCATTAATACCTTGCGATTCCAAAAAACATAGGATTAAAGGTCGAATATCTTTTTCTGAAAAAGCCTCGTTTATGGAAATGGAAACCGTTTCTTCATCAATATAATTGATGTTAATTTTCTTGGATTCCGTTATGGTACGCAAAGATTTTACATTTTGAGCCTTGATCCGTATTGTGTCAAAGAAACAGGTGTTTACTTGTTCAAATCCGTGAGCAGTAAGCTTTTTGGCTATGATTTTAGTGTAATTATGTATTTTATTGGCAATATAGGTTAAGCCTTTTGGGCCATGATATACGGCGTACATGCCAGCCATAACCGCCAACAGGACTTGTGCGGTACAGATGTTAGATGTTGCCTTGTCTCTCTTAATATGCTGCTCCCTTGTCTGCAAAGCCATTCTCAAAGCTCGGTTCCCATCCGTGTCCTTGGTTACTCCAATAATACGGCCCGGGATGTTTCGCTTGTAGTTTTCTTTAGTAGCGAAAAAGGCTGCATGGGGACCGCCGTACCCTAAAGGAATTCCAAAACGTTGCGTGGTACCTACAACAACATCTACACCCCACTCACCGGGAGGTGTCAAAACCGTAAGACTTAATATGTCTGCCGCAACAGCTACTTTGATATCGTTCGCTTTCGCTTTTTCTACAAAAGAAGAATAATCGTTTACTTGTCCATATTTGCCAGGGTACTGAAGAATTGCACCAAAATACTCGCTTGAGAATTCAAAATTTGCGGGAGTATCCAACACCAATTCAATATTCAAAGGTGTAGCACGGGTTTTTAAAAGACTCAAGGTCTGTGGTAGTATTTCGTCTGAGACAAAGAACTTAAGCACACCGTCCTTTTTCTGCCCTCTGCTTCTTAAATCGAACAACATGGTCATGGCTTCGGCCGCAGCTGTACTCTCATCCAAAAGAGAAGCATTTGCCACTTCCATTCCCGTAAGGTCACACACCATGGTCTGGTAATTTAAAAGTGCTTCTAGCCGTCCTTGGGCAATTTCTGCCTGGTATGGAGTGTATGCGGTATACCAACCCGGGCTTTCTAAAATATTCCTTTTTATGACGGATGGTGTTATACTTTCATTGTAGCCTAGACCTATGTACGATTTAAAAACCTTGTTCTGGTTGGACAGATTTTCTAATAGACCTAAGAATTCATATTCGCTTATCGCGGGCGGTAAATTTAGACTTTCTTTTAAACGAATATCATTAGGAATCGTTTGATCAATTAGTTCATCTAAATCCTTTACCCCAACTACAGAGCACATTTTTTCTAAATCTTCTTCACGGATGCCAATATGGCGCGATGCAAACACGTCGGTCTTCATAATTTTATTCGAATTAGTCGCACAAAATTAGCGATTTATTCCATGGAAAAATGTCCTTTTTATCGCCTTTGAGCGAAAGTTTTTAACCAAAATCCATGGTTATAAACAGTTTGGTTACTTTTGTTTAATGAAGCTTTGGAGGCGATTTTTCAACTTTTATCTAGATGCAAGTATTCATGTGGCCCTGGCGGTATTTTCCCTGGTTTATGTAACGGGGATTACCTTAAACATTCCCATAGATTTTAACCTCTCTTGTTTTATATTTTTCGGAACTATAGTCTGTTATAATTTCATTAAATACGGTGTAGAGGCGTCGAAGTATGTTTTAGTTGCGAATCCGTACCACAAAAACATTCAAATACTCAGTTTTTTAGCCGGTGCTGGAGCACTTTATCATGCATTTTTCTTGAATGAACATACTTGGTATTTGCTGTTTTTTTTGAGTTTTATGATACTGCTATATGCGCTACCGCTATTGCCCAGTGCAAAAAATCTCAGGTCTTTAGGGGGTTTAAAGATTTTTGTGGTTGCCATGGTATGGGCCATGGCTACGGTGCTATTACCTTATTTTTCGGTGAACGAAGGGGTTTCATGGGACGCCATAGTGGAAACTGTACAACGTTTTTTACTGGTGCTAATATTATTAATACCCTTTGAAATCAGGGATTTAAAATATGATAGTCCAACCCTGAAGACCTTACCGCAGCGTTATGGCGTGGCCAACACTAAAATAATAGGCGCTTTTTTAACTCTTGTGTTTTTCTTTACAACTTTTTTCAAGGACGATATCAATAGGAATGAACTTTTGGTGAAAGGAGTATTATTTTTGGGCTTGGGTTGTTTAATGTACACTACAAAAAGAAACCAAACCAAGTACTACGCCTCTTTTTGGGTAGAAGCAGTCCCCATTCTTTGGCTTGTAATTCTTTTATTTATGGAGAAACGGCTTAGTCTTGTTTAGCCAGCTGCTGTTTCATTTTTAGTTTTTCTTGTTCGGATAAGCTTTGGAGATCAGCTTTTTGGCACAACGAAGTAAACTGGGTGTTGCGGCTACTATGCGTTGAACAAGTTTTACACATAAAAAGATGGAATTTAAGTTTCATCTTCTCCATAAATGTTGCCTCTCTATATTGAGTTTTGTCACAAATATGAACGGCTTTTTCGCAAGAAATCATCATGTTAGAACCAATTTTGATTAAGGCATCCCATAAGAGCAGTTCTTGCCCTATGAATCATTACCCATAGGTTAGACGGATTTATTCCGAGCTCATTACAAATATCTTCTGTACTTATTCCTTGAATAGTTTTCATGGTAAAAACCATGGCCTGTTTTTTAGGAAGTTTGGCTATACATTCTTGTATGGCAAGGCCTAGTTCCTCATTTTCCATTGTACTATTTTCTGACTTGCTGAAGGGGTCTGCTACTTGTTCCTCCATCCAATCCCCATCAGAATCGCTACTGGACCCGTAACTCATGCGTACCTCCGCTTTGCCTTTTTTCGAATTTATCTTACGATAATGATCAATTACCTTTCTTTTTAAGATGGCAATGAGCCAAGTACGTTCCGCTGCATCTCCCTTATAATTCTTGGCAGATTTAAGACCGGCTAAAAACGTTTCAGATACTAAATCTTTTGCAACTTCGGCATCACTTACCCTTCCTACTGCAAAATTAAAAAGATAATCAGCATAGCTGTCTACCCATAGGTCAGGATTTAATTTGTGAAGCGTCATATTTTTGTTTTCAGGATTAAAAGTAACAGAATTTGTTGTAACAATCCTCATGTTTTCCTTGCGTTCGTGGTATTTTAGTGCTCTCATAATCTATTTTTTTATTTATTGCTATGAAATATGTGCTCTTACTATCTCTTATTTTGGTTTCTTTCTTTGGAACATCCCAAAGTTCAACTATACATATCACAGAGTTCTCACAAAATGATATTAAAAACGGGATACTTATAGATGTAAGGACGCCAGAGGAGTTTGCCAATGGTCATTTGGAAGGTGCTATAAATATGAATTGGTACGATAAGGACTTTGCTGGTCATTTGAGTAATATCTCAAAAGATGAAACCATATATGTTTACTGCAAGAAGGGTGGACGTAGTACCAAGGCGCAAAAAAAACTAATTTCTTTAGGATTTAGCAATGTTATCAATTTGGAAGGGGGATATGATGCTTGTTTT
The DNA here is from genome assembly GCF_002742365.1 of Maribacter sp. 4U21. Taxonomy (NCBI): domain Bacteria; kingdom Pseudomonadati; phylum Bacteroidota; class Flavobacteriia; order Flavobacteriales; family Flavobacteriaceae; genus Maribacter; species Maribacter sp. 4U21. Next base: position 129,364 of record NZ_MDGN01000034.1, on the reverse strand, counting down.
GATGCTAAAAAGAAGTAACAGGATAGGGTCATCATCATATCCTTGCCCTGAGAATACTGAGCCACTACTCTCATAAATGCCATTCTTAACACTTCAACGAACTATTTGTGTACTATTTTCAATGTAACGATAGCATTTCTTGTTCCTATTTTCATATTTAAATAGCATTGAAATATTAATCCGCCCCAGCCGTTAATTTAAACAAGTGCCAATAGGTGGAGTGATACCTTTTTCCATGGGAATAGTATCATATTAGGCAAAGAGTTTGATAATTTGGCTCTGGGAAGTTTATCAGAATCCCAGAATACAGGGATGTACGTAGCTTTTATCTCATGTAATTTGCATTCCTATTTTGAAGGTTAAACGTTTTTTAAATTGATGGTCAAGCAATAGTAATACAAAAGAATTAATATGAAAAATTATATGTTACGTATCGGAATCCTAACATTTTTTGTTTTGATTACCGCTTGCAAGTTCGATAAATCCGTTAGCAAGAACTTTAATACCAGTATAAGCACGGAAGGCAATGGACTTTCTGCCGGTGAGGTTTACCTTTCCACAGACGCTGAACGCTTGGACGATAACGTATTTGTATACGGACAGAAGATTTACACCAATTTCGAAAACATGGATGGTTTTGTTGTAGAAAATGACAAGTATTATGCAAAAATGGGGGTTGAAGTGATTTCGGAAAGTGGTGAGGTGGTGATGCAAAGCAATAATTTGTTGGACAGTTCTGTCGGATTGGACGCTTCCTTAAGAACGCTCTTTGGAGAACTTATCCTTGCACAACCCATGCATTCAAGAGCAAAGTATACCGCGTCGTATGATATATCCGACGAAAGGGGTGAGGGTACTTTCACATCTACAATGGATTTTGAAATACTACCAAACCCGGATATAACCGTGAAGGAATCGGGTCTAAAGGCGCAGGAGATATATATTTTCAATACCGATTCGAAATCCGTTATCACAAATTCTGAAACTCAATTTGGCGATAATTTGCAATTTCAGTTTGAAGGGCTAGAGGGCTACACTTTGGTAGATGGCTTCGTAGCCTTGGGGTTATCCATAAAAGTTGAAGATGCGAGGGGAAAGCAAATACTTTACAATAAAAATGCCTTTGAGAACACACGTGTTACGGAAGCACAAATAGCTCAAGGAGTAGGCGGCACATTGGTTTTTTCCAAAGGAATGATAAATAACCCCGTTACCTGGGAGGTTGAAATATGGGACCTGAACAGCGATGCGCGTTTAAAAGGAACTACCCAGTTAAAAGTGAACTAATCATAGGTGCTCTTACAATAAGACCGATGGGTTGGGGCAACGAAATGTAGCTACTCCACAAGCCATTACTAATGAAGCTTAAAAATAGATGAAAACAATTAGTACGCTTGTATTTGAACTACAACTTCCAGATACTTTTCAAATCATACAGGAAAGTAAAATAGGGCTTCGCGCAGAGGACCACACCAACGATTGTAAAGAGCAACATCCGCATTTGGAGGCCAGGTTGTTTGCGCTGGCCGATTTAAAATCGGATAGTTATAAAGGTGATACGCTAGAAAAGAAGTGGGAAGATTGGTGTATATCATTGCATTATAAATCTTAGCTTATCAGTTTTGAAGAGACCAAGCTCAAGGGCTTTAAGACTTTCGTTATTCATGCCCATACAGATGCTTCTTGGAATAATATGCACTTTAAGCTACAGTATTTCCAAGCTGCAGTGTTTTTGGATAACAACTATTTTTTAGAGTTTAAGACCGTTCACGAAAAAACCCCATCCAATTCATTGGACTTTTGGGTGATGCCCGCCTTTGAATCTCTACTGTTTTTGGGTGATACGGTTACAAGAAAACAGGCTTACGCCCAACATTTATTGGATGCGCAGAAAGCATACGAAGCACAGCAACAGTTGGTAATAACTGATGAGGAAAGGAAGGAAGAGGAAAAGAAAAATGCCTTTTGCGAGGTTACAATCCCCAAGGACGGAAAAGAGATTTTTAAGGTAGGAGAATTTGATTTTGAGTTTATCCCTGAGGAAACAGAAATCAGTATCGGAAAAATGTCTAGGGATATACAACTGATTATAAAAGCGAGGACCAAAGCATTCAAAAGAGCTATTTCAGCTAAAATTCTAGATGACTATCCGGGTGATGGTGTAGTTACCTTGACTATACCCGCGATAGGCATTCATGAAAATAGCATGCCCAAAGGGCAACTGTATTTTGAGGAGGAAAAGACCGATGCACCACTATTTTTACATGCCAGATGCGAAGGTTTTGAATATAGTCTGGCATTCTCTGGCTCCGTTACCTACTATAATGGTTGGGTATTGTTAAAGGGAGAAATGACCAAGAGCTATCACAAAAAAGCATATCCAATTTTTGTGGCTAAAAAATTTGATATGTCGGGTTTAAAATGGTCAGATTATCGCTTTTCATCAATGGAAGAGGCGGCAACTGCTAGTCCACAGGAAGTAGCTTATCTTATGCTGCAAAACCCAAGCTTTACAAAATTACCGGAAGCCTTATTCCAGTTCAAAAATTTAGAGGAGCTTACCATCCACCAGAAATCAAATCATTGGGAAGAAGAAAAGTTACCTTTTCATGATATTCAGCGTGAAATAGGCGCATTGACAAAACTAAAAAAACTACATATAAGCGGTACTGCACTAGAACAGCTTCCGAATAGTCTGGGTCAACTAACGGATTTGGAACAGTTAAACGTCAGTAATACTCTTATTCGGGAGGTCCCGGAAAGTATTTAGCAATTGCCCAAACTAAAATATCTCTGGTTGTCATCCAATAAATTGGAACATATTCTCACTTCTATCCACCTTCCTATTTTAGAGAATATTTCCTTGGATAAGAATTAATTGTTAACCCTGTCAGAATCCTTGGCGAAACAACCAAAGTTAAATCGGGTTGTGCTAGATGAGAATCCTTTGGAAAGTCTGTCCGATGCTTTTAACAACATTAAGAAAATCAGTTTGTCCATGGAAGACAAATTAAGACTACTGGACTTCAGCTATAAAGGAGCGGATGGCAAGGGATTGTTTACATGGGAAGATTCCGTTTTTTGGTCGCACTAGGACAAGGAATTGGTTTCACAAATTGATGCAATTATCAAGACCAATAGGTTGGAAAAATATGCCACCGCCCTTCGTCCTATGGTCAAAAAAGCTATCGGTTTGGGGGTATGCCAGATTTACCGGAGAATGTACCATACCCAAGATTTGGGGAGAACTGGCGCGAAGGAAAATCGGATTACACCTATGAATTTATAGGGCAGATTAATTGTACCGAAATTGCGCATTTGCAAGACTATTTACCAAGAACGGGCACTTTGTTCTTCTTTTTAGAGACCATGCATAATATCTATGGAGGCACTAACAACCCTGGGAAAATCATTTATGTGGAGGATAACACCCGTTTAGCTTCGGGCAAACGTTTTCAATTTACGGAAGAAGATTATTTTGAAATGTGGGACAGCGGTTATCTTGGTTACAAAGTCAAAGCGGCGAAAATGAACAGTGCTCCATCGTTTTACGCGACTTACGTAAATAAATATCTTATTAAGGACGACAGTGAAGTTTTATTGGAAGATGAGAAATTATTGGACGAACTCTACGATACCTTTGAAAGTCCACTAAATGATAAAACACAATATGAATATATGGTTAATGCGCACGGTTTTACCCAACATGAGATACCAGAATTACAAGCTTCACTGTCCAAAAAAGGAAACCCCGAAGACTGGATGACCTTGTCGGTGGTAACTTCTGCGGGAGATATGCAATGGAGTGATGCGGGTGATATTTTCTATGTCATACACAAAAGTGATTTGGCCAAGCTAGATTTCAGTAACGTATTCGTTACTTTGGAGAGTAGTTAGTAAAGGCAATTTTGACTCGATCTTCCTTAACGTTCAAGAAGACAAATCACCTTAAAAAGGAACAAGCTGGGGAAATCAAGAATATAGATACTGAGTTTCAAAAATACCTGTGCATAAGGTTGAAACACTAATTGATTATTTCCAATGAACCATCAAGAGTATCTTTAAAAAAACCTTCAAACGGATGATTTAAAAAATGCTATCTCCATTATTTAATAATTTTGTAGCTGGTCCCAAAGGTATTCACAAGAAGTCCAATACCGTTTTCAGAAGCGTTCTCTTGAAGTTCGTGAACGAATTTTTTAAACGGCCTACTAGTGTCATATTTTCGCTGTAATTCTCTAAAAATTTCGTTTTCAGAACAAATCAAGTGGGCTAACTCCTCTGCGGTCACATTTAATCTAATTTTATCGGAAACTTTAGAAACCAAACGAAACCCTTCGGTATTAAGGCCGGTGAAGTCAACAAAATGATCATAATCATTAATTTGTGTTGATTGCTCTAAGCCTAATTTGCGGTATATCGAATTAAATAAAACCTCAAAGTCGTATAGTAATACAACAGCATCGCTTGTACCTACGTTGAATATCTCCTGAAGTAATTGTTGGGATTTTCCGTACCACCAGGAACCTGCTAGGGTAATAATATCAAAAGAGTTTCTCCTCTTGTTCAGCGATAAACCATCAAAATGTTCATAGCAAATGCCTTCTTGCGGTGCAGTTTTCTCTAGCATAGCGGTACTAGGGTCCATACCTAGGGTTTTCTTGCAAAATTGCTTTAGTGCTATGGTAGATTTTCCAGTGCCACAACCAATATCCAATCCATTTTCAAATTCCTTTTTTAACAAGGACTTTTTTAGGATAAGTGAGTGGAGCGGAGGTCTGTACGCTTCGTAGTGATAGGCAGTTTGCGCATTATATGCTTCACTGGACATCCGCTGCTATTTTTTTCTTAAAATACCGGTCCCCAAAAATCTGAATTACGAATATGAGTATAAAAATTATTCTAGCCAGGGTGGGGAACGATGTTGCAAGCACTGCCGCCAATGCCCAAACAAAAACAGCCGTCAAAGACCGGAACTGCAACCAATCGCCGATACTTTTTGTCATTCCATTGTTCCCTAATTCCTTCTTGGCAATAGCCCGAATTAGCATAAAGTTGAACAAACCTAACAGGACTGGCTTCATACAATAGAAAATGAAAGGAGCGGTACCGAAGAAATCACCTACGTAAAGTGCCGTTGAAAAAGGCAGGAATACAACGAATAGTAGTAAGATAATGTTCAGCCAAATTAATTTTTCGGTCAATACGGTGATATACCGGTAGATTCTTAAGTGACTTACCCAATAGAGCGCAATGACCATAAAACTGACCAAAAACCCAATAAAGCTGGGTATTCTATTTGCTAGAACAGCTGAAAAATTGTTTTTATAAAGTACTTCAACGCTGGGGACTTCAATTTCTAATATTAAAAGGGTCATAGCAATAGAGAAAACAGCATCGCAAAAAGAGGCTACACGACCCTTGTCAAATAAAAAAGAATGTGGCATTTATGGTTTTTTAATTTCAACCTTTACAAGATACTGAACTAAAATACCTGAATCTAGGGATACGGTTTAAAAATAGGGTCGTTGTTTTTGTTTCAAATTAAATAGGTTACCATTTAACAAAGCTGTGATTATGACAACAAAAATTTTTCTTGTAAACTCTTGACCGTATTATTTTTTACTGGTGTTTTTTTAGTAGGAGGTAAAATTATGGCTCAAAACGATACCATATGCCATGATTCCAAATGGAAAACTACCGTTAAGGATAGTGCCATTTTTTTTCGTCCCCCAGTAAAAAAAGAAGGTGATTTATATGTAATGCAAGATTTTTACAGTTCCGGGAAGTTACAGATGAGCGGAACTTCATCCAAGGCCAATAAAGACTTTTGGGAAGGTAAAGTAACTTGGTACAATGAAGACGGAAGTATTTTGCAGCAAGGCAGCTACACAAACAATCGTTTGAACGGAACATATATCTCCACACTAGACGGGAAACCCTTAAAGGCGCTTTTTAAGGACGGGAGAATAGTCTCTGGAAAGACCGGTAGTAATTTTGGTAATAATAGGCGGTATTATACTGAAATAAAGGGAGACACTACACTAAACATCATTTATGAGAAAGATATCAAAGGTGTGCGCTATGAAAGATACAGCGTAGGTAATAGATACGACGTCTTGATAAAGTATTGTGATGTTGATGGTAAATTTATTGGCGAACGAAAATCCTTATCTAACGGAACTTATGAAGGTCTGGAAGTCTCCTATTGTAAGGAGCCCATGCGTCCCCTGCGAATCACCTATTATCCTAAGGGACAAAAATTAGGTACCACGGTGTATTACTGTAACGACCAAGTAAGGGAGGAATTTAATTCTGCAAATGGGTTGTCCAAAACTTTTTATAGTCCGGCAGGTAAGGTCATAGGTAAGATTAACTATGTTTATGAAAATAATTACTTAAAACCAGTGGATGGCAAAGAGTATCAATTTTATTCAAGTTATAACGAGTACAAAGAAGAGCTTATTAAGGGTATTAGAACGTATAGCGAAGGAAAATCGGTAACAGAACAACAGTTCTACTAAAATCAGCAACTAAAGAGCCGTACCGAATATACCGATGGAGCCAAAGAACTACAAATTAGTTACGGTGAGGACGGAAAAGAGATTGCCAGAATGGTGTATAAGAACTGGACTCCATTGAACGGAACCGAAATTATCGGAGATCGAAAAGCCACCTATAAGGACGGTAAATTGGTTGTAGAACTTAACAACTATTACAATACCGATATTGTATTCAGTGAAAAAGCAACGGATAAGGAAACGTACTACGATAAAAATGGTACCATCTTGGGAACATTGAATTTGGAGGATGACAACGGGTATCTTAAGGCAATAAGCGGTGATCGCTATACCATTGATTATGAAGGGGATGTTAGCACAATTGAACATTATGAAAAGGGTTTTGTGACTCGTAGGACAAGCTATAGAAAACGTAAAATAAGTGAGAAGGAAAATTCCACTTTCAAAACGGTGGAGCTTTATGAGCCGCTAGGGTATAAACGAACAAAGGAAATCAGATTTTATAGCAATGGAAAAAAGCAAAGCGAAATAGAATACGAAGGGTACGATAAAACTACGGGAACCTTTTATGATATGGATGAGAACGTATTGGGAGCGTATAACTTTAAGACCAAGGAAGGAACGGTCTATGAATTTTTCGGAGACTCGGATTAGGTAAAACTGATGGAAACCCCTAAAGATGGGGAGCAACAAAGACTAAAACGTTATGATTATGGCCCTAACAATACATATGTTCAGATTGACCCAGTGTTGGTTGAGGATATTGATGCCAACTGTTGCGCTTCATTTTATTCTCGAGAAGATGAACTTTTAGGCAAAGTAACTTTTAAGGAAGGTAAGCCTTGGGAAGGTACTTATTACAATGTAAAGAAACGGACCTCTTACATCTTGAAGCAAGGAAAACGTAACGGGGCGTATAAAAAATACGATTATGATGAGAGCATTTTAGAAGAAGATACTTTTAAGGATGATAAGGAAGAAGGTCTATTCAAATACTATAATTACAACGAAGAACTCATTAAGACTGAAAACTTTAATAATGGTCTGCTAAACGAAATAGCGAGGTACTATGACGAAGACCAAAAGCTTGCCTACGAGATGACCTATAGTGCGGGACTACCTGTTGAGGGAACTAGATCAGTAAATACCTATTCCAGTAAAAAACCCATCACGGAAACCTTTATTGGCGGTGTGATGGTGAAGCGTATCAGTTATGACGATAATGGAAAAAGGGTGTCTAGCTATGTAGCAGGAAAGGAAAAAGAAACTACGGCCTACTATGGTGATACGGATAAAAAAAGACTAAGCTATAAGGTAGATGGAAGTACCCTTGACGGTAGGGTCATTAGCTATGATAAGGACGGCAAAGAACAATATAGTGCACTGTTCGAAAAAGGTAATCTTAAAGAAGGTACCGTAATGCTTACAGGTGGTAATGTAAGAGGTAACCCAGAATATATGATACTGTCCAGAGAACCCGATACGTTGACCGTAAAATTAATGGGTCAGGACAATAAAGTACTTTTTACCGCAAAGAAAAATCTAGCTTTTGGTACGGCTACAGTTTTTATGCAAAATCTAGATATTTACATGGATTATATAGGACCAAACCGGTTGTATTAAAGTATTGAGGAACCTAAGTAACAATTATAATCGGCCGTTTTATTTGATGGTCAAAATTTATAATACTTCGATGTTCGCGTCGAAATTATTTAGAAGTTTTCTTATCACGCCATCTGGAATCCTTCCTAAGGTTATTTTTTGAAAGAACATTACATATCTAACAAGATAAAATTAGATAAATAATCTTCTATTTCTTGTTCATTTAAGCCAGAGGGCATGTCTTCATGATATAAATAACGCAATACTTCCACTTCTGATGGTAGAATGTTATGGTTAGGAGATACTGTAGAGCACATAAAACTTCCAACGGGCTCACTGGAACCACAGCGATTGGAATGACCCAGCCCTAGTCCATGCCCTAATTCGTGCTTAAAGAGAATCTCTGAGTCAATCGAGAGCCAAATACGAGCATCGTCAATAAGGTTGTTAGAAAAAGACGTGGAAGCATATCCTTGATTGTTGCTTCCGTTAGCGATATCAAAAATATCCGGCCACAAGGTTTCAATTTCTGATACATCACCTAAATACAATGTGGCGTTCGCATCGGATTGATTGTTGGTCAAAGAAATCGTAAAATCCCCTACGGTAAAATAGTCATTTATTTCGGCTAGGGCTGTCGTTACCATTTCTCTGTATGCTGGGGTAATGGCACCGTCTAGATAAAGTTTTATGGATTCTCCCCATTTTAAATTGGTTGTTCTAGGGCTACTAGCACTTTTTCTAAGTGTTAAGAATGTATAATACTCCACCAAATCCTTTTGCGCCTGACTTAATATCTGGTATTCGTTGATATCCGTTATGGTAAGCGTAGCGTCCCAATCTGCGATGGTGCTCCCATCAAAAACCGATACGGTAAAAGGTATTTCATTATTCGTTTCAAAATCTAGCTGTAAATTCTCGCCAACAGATAATTCTCCCGTATTTTCATCGATGACCAAATCATAATTGGAATCAATGGTAAAGGTTAGCCTGTCTTCATCCGCATCAGACGCAGTTACGGTACCTATAGCGGTGCCTCCCGTACTATGTTCTGGAATCTGAAAAGCGGTTACTTCAATTCTTGGGGCGTTGTTCTGTCCGTCGCTAGCCGTTTCATCATTGGTAACTTCGTTGTCCAGAAGTTCATCAGTCAAAACATCGGTATCTGTGCTACAAGAGGCAATAAATAGCACTCCCAGTATATAAACTAGTTTTCTAATCTTTAAGTAGGTTTTAAAGTATATAAAGAACTAACGCTTATATGCCGTAATCTATATATAAGTAAATTTAAAATTTAGTGTATTTCATCGAAAACTATAATCACTCACCTCATACTAGTGGCTTAAACCAAAAGAATTACTGAGAATACCGAGGGATTATGCGTGCAAGGAAACACCCTTTCTTAACGTATAGTTTTATAGAAGTCCCGCTCTTTCCAATAGCGCTTCTACTTTTGGTTCCGCTCCTCGAAAACGTTTGTAAAGGACCATCGGGTTCTCCGTACCACCTTTAGAGAGTACGTGTTCCTTGAATTTTGAGGCCACCTCCTTATTGAAGATACCTTCTTGTTTAAAATACGCAAAGGCATCGGCATCCAACACTTCTGCCCATTTGTAGCTGTAGTAGCCAGAAGAATATCCACCTTGAAATATATGGGCAAAAGCTGTACTCATACAGGTCTCGGGGGTTTCAGGATAGAGATTGGTATCGGCGAATGCTTTGTCCTCATATTCTTTTACGTTCGTAATGTCGGTGGGGTCGGTGCCATGCCAAGCCATATCCAATAGGCCAAAACTCAACTGGCGCAGGGTTTGCATTCCTTCCTGGAACGTGGCGGAATCTTTGATTTTCTGAACAAGCTCCATAGGTATAACTTCACCCGTTTCATAATGCTTGGCGAACAATTTCAAAGCTTCTTTTTCATAACACCAGTTTTCCATGACCTGACTGGGAAGTTCAACAAAATCCCAATAGACCGAAGTTCCGGAAAGACTTGGATATGTGGTGTTCGCCAGCATACCATGCAATCCGTGACCGAATTCATGAAATAAGGTAGTAACCTCGTTAAAGGTCAATAAAGATGGTTTGGATGGTGTTGAAGGCGTAAAGTTGCATACGTTAGAGATATGCGGACGAACATTTTGTCCGTCTCTTATATATTGCGGTTTAAAAGAGGTCATCCATGCTCCTCCGCGTTTTCCCGCACGTGGATGAAAATCCGCATAGAAGACGGAAATAAAGTTCTTGTCGGTATCGTATACTTTGTAGGTCTTTACTTCCTGATGGTATTTATCTATATCGGAAACCTCCTCGAATTGTAGCCCAAAGAGTTTTTCAGCGACTTGGAAAACTCCGTCAATGACGTTCTCTAGTTTAAAATAGGGTTTCAGTTGCTCATCATCTAGGCTAAAGAGTTTCTGTTTTAGCTTTTCGGAATAGTAACTACCGTCCCATTTCTCCAAGCGGTCAATAGCGTCCTCTTTTTTTGCGAAGTCCTCTAATTGTTTGAATTCTCGTACTGCTGCCGGCTTGGCTTTTTCAAGAAGTTCGTTTAAAAAGGAATGTACTTTTTCCGGTGTTTCTGCCATACGCTCTTCAAGAACGAAATGGGCATGGGTCGTATAGCCCAAGAGGTTGGCACGCTCATGTCGCAGCTTAGCGATTTTCAGTACATTTTCTTTATTGTCCAATTCATTTCCATGAAAACCTTTACTACCAAAAGCCAAGGATAGTTCTTTTCGCAAGGTCCTGTTCTTGGCATACTTCATAAAGGGTATGTAGCTGGGATAATCCAAAGTTAACATCCAACCCTCTTCCTTACCTTTTGATTTGGCCAATTGTGCAGCCGCTTCTTTGGCACCATCAGGCAAACCATCTAGATCAGTTTCGTTGGTAATATGCTTTTGGTACTTGTTCGTTTCTGCCAATAGGTTTTCACCAAACTTTAATTTAAGCTTGGACGCTTCGGCATCAATCTCCCGTAAACGTTTCTTTTTATCCTCGGAAAGGTTCGCTCCATTTCTACTAAAACTCTTATACCTTTTTTCCAAAAGGGTGCGCTGTTCCACGGTGAGGTCCAGGTCGTCTCTTTGTTCGTAGACCGTTTTTATGCGTTTAAACAAAGCTTCGTTCAAGATAATATCATTCCCGAATTCAGAAAGGAGCGGGGATATCTCCTGTGCTATTTGCTGAATCTCCTCATTGGTTTCTGCAGAATTAAGATTAAAGAAAACACTTGAAATCCTGTCCAATTGCTGTCCTGAAAACTCCAAAGCTTCAATAGTGTTCTCAAAAGTTGGCGCTGCCGTACTGGATGTTATCGCATCAATTTCTGCCCTTGCATCCTCCATGGCTTTCAAAAAAGCTGGCTTAAAATGTTCATTTTTTATTTTTGAAAATGGGGCTAAATCGAAATTTTCTACTAATGGATTCATTAAAGAGATTATGAGATTATTTGTTCAAAGGTTTATACTAAAGTAGTTTTTGGTGTTAAAAGTTTAAGAGTAAGGCAAAAGTTCTAATTGCTTTCAGCTTTAAAGGAACATTGATTTTGCCAACTGCCAACTGCCAACTGCCAACTGTTTACTACTTACTGCTTACTGATTTTGCACCTTCAATGACTTTTTGCTTTAGGCCTTCTTTGTAAAGGATTACTTTGTCCAGAACACAGGTGTCAGAACTTCCAATAATCTGGGCAGCAAGAATACCGGCATTTTTGGCACCATTAAGAGCGACTGTTGCTACTGGTACGCCACCGGGCATTTGAAGAATGGAGAGGATAGAATCCCACCCGTCAATGGAGTTGCTACTTTTAACGGGTACACCGATTACAGGTAATGGTGACATGGAAGCAACCATGCCTGGAAGGTGGGCAGCACCTCCTGCACCGGCTATAATTACGGAATATCCGTTGGTATGTGCGTTTTTGCTGAAATCGAACAATTTTTCAGGAGTACGGTGTGCCGAAACAATATCTACATCAACTTCTATATCAAAACCTTTTAAGATATCTATGGCATCTTGCATTACGGGAAGGTCACTAGTGCTTCCCATGACAACGGCTACTTTGCTCATGATTATTTACTTATTACATTAATCGTTTCCTTTACCTTCTGTGCAATACTTCTTGCTTCCGCAATATTTTCGTTTACAATGGTCACATGTCCCATCTTGCGAAAAGGTCGGGTCTGCTTTTTACCGTAGATGTGTGGGGTAACCCCTTGCATGCCCAAAATTTCTTCTATATTTTCATAGACCACATCTCCCGTATGACCTTCGGCTCCAACAAGATTTACCATAATCCCTGCGACTTTACTCTCCGTTTCTCCTAGGGGCAAATTTAATATGGCTCGTATATGCTGTTCAAATTGATTGGTATAACTGGCCTCTATGCTATAGTGTCCGCTGTTGTGAGGTCGCGGAGCCACTTCATTGACCAAAATATCATCTTCTTGGGTTTGGAACATCTCTACGGCAAGTAGGCCGGTAAGTCCTATTTTCTTCGAAACCTTCAAAGCTAATTTGCGTGCTTTGTCCGCTACCTTTTCGTCTATCCTTGCAGGACAGATAACATATTCCACCTGGTTAGCCTCGGGGTGAAACTCCATTTCCACCACGGGATATGTTTTTACTTCCCCGTCCGAGTTTCTTGCAACGATGACCGCTAGTTCGTTTTTAAACGTAATCATGGTTTCCGCAATACACTCCCCTGGCGGTAATCCTTCTAAATCCGATAGTTTACGTACTACTTTTACGCCTTGACCGTCATACCCAAATTGAGCTACTTTCCAAACAAAGGGCAAATCTAACCCTCCGTTTTGTATACTGTCCTCTATTTCACTCCGATAAGCGAATCGTTGAAAAGGAGCGGTGGGTATGTCATGGTCTGTATAGAATAATTTTTGTTTTGCCTTATTTTGGATAATGCGAAGGGCATCTGGTTGCGGGTGTACCTTTACACCCTCTTTTTCCAATTGCTCCAGAGCGTCCAAGTTTACGTTTTCTATTTCTATGGTGAGGACATCAACGTCTTTTCCAAAATTATGAACCGTATCGTAATCTAGCAGGCTTCCCTGAACAAATTCGTTACAAGCTATTTTACAAGGAGCGTCGGGCGAGGCGTCCAGGACCTTTGTGGCTATATCCCATTTCCGGGTTTCGTAGAGCATCATTTTACCCAGTTGCCCTCCTCCTAAAATTCCTAGCTTAAAATCCGATGAAAAATAGTTCATATTCTAAACAGTCTTTTTATTTTTAGAATTAATCCTGTTTATCGCAAAAATACGCTTAAATCTGAGAATCCGATGGGCTAAAATTCAAAAACACATCTCAATATGCTATCTTTGCCAACCTTACTAATTTTTAAAAATTGATTCAACTTCACGACAAATTTTTTAAGCCTTTTATCAGCGAAAAGGAAATTCTGCAAGCGGTCAAACGCGTTGCGGATACCATTGCAGCTGATTATAAGGACAAGACACCAATTTTTGTGGGTGTTTTAAACGGGTCGTTCATGTTTGTATCCGATTTTTTAAAGGCTTATGACTACCCTTGCGAGGTTTCTTTTGTAAAACTAAGCTCTTATCAAGGGCTTACTTCTACTGGTATTGTGGAAACTTTACTTGACTTGCCCGATAATATAGAAGGTAGAAGTGTCATCATTTTGGAAGATATTATTGATACGGGACGTACGCTAAAGGAGCTGGTTCATCTTTTTTCCAATACCAATGTAAAGGAGTTTAAAATTGCTAGTCTCTTTTATAAATCCGATGTGTACAATGGTGAATACGTTATAGACTATTTTGGGTTAGAAATCCCCGACCGTTTTATTGTGGGATACGGACTCGACTACAAAGAATTAGGAAGAAACTTTAAGGAAGTATACCAACTAAACCAAAAACATATGATAAATCTTGTACTATTTGGAAAGCCCGGAGCAGGAAAAGGCACCCAGGCCCAGTTCTTAAAGGAACAGTACAATTTAAAGCACATTTCTACCGGTGACGTTTTCCGTTTTAATATTAAGAACGGTACCGAACTAGGTAATTTGGCCAAGTCTTACATAGATAAAGGCGATTTAGTACCGGATGCGGTGACCATTAAAATGTTAGAGGACGAGGTGGGTAAAAATCCCGATGCGGACGGCTTTATTTTTGATGGCTTTCCACGCACCGCCGCACAGGCGGAAGCACTGGACAATTTTTTGGAATCTAAGGACATGAAAATTGATGCCACCATTGCGCTAGAGGCCAATGATGAGGTGTTGATTGCCCGGTTGTTGGAAAGAGGTAAGGTAAGTGGCCGTACGGACGACCAGGACGTGGACAAGATTAGAAACCGTTTTGAGGAGTATAGTTTAAAAACTGCGCCATTAAAAGAATATTACGAAGACCAAAACAAATTCCATAGCGTCAATGGTATAGGTACTATTGAAGAAATTACGGAAAGACTAACAAAGGTAATCGAATCGCTATAGTTGGCAGAACAAGTAATACGACCCAAAGAAGCTATCAAGGGCTGTTTTGTTACCGGCTGTTCTTCAGTGTTTATTTTTTTCTTAATAGCTGCTTGCTACCTGATTTATCTATTTTATTTTGATGATTCCCTAGATTTCGATTAACTATTTTCCTAGGAAAAATATAACAACTTTATCGCTTCGAACGTAACCTATATGCATACTGGTTATTCTTAAAGTCCCTTCATCTATATTATGTATTTTTGCGCTGGCATAGAAGCGTTCTTGCTTAAACCTAATCATTTAAAATGACCGAAGGTAATTTTGTAGACTATGTAAAAGTGTTTTTAACTTCCGGTAACGGAGGTAAAGGCTCGGTGCACCTACATCGAGAAAAGTTCATTACTAAAGGAGGTCCTGATGGGGGTGATGGGGGTCGTGGAGGTCATGTGATTCTACGAGGTAATCAGAATTTATGGACCCTCGTTACATTTAAGTTCAAGAAGCATTTTAAGGCCGGTCACGGTGCTCACGGAGCAAAGAGCAGAAGTACCGGGGCAGATGGGGAGGATGTGTATTTAGACGTACCCTTGGGTACTATTTTGCGCGATGCGGAAACCAACGAGGTCCTATTGGAGATTACGGAACATGGCGAAGAAAAAATTGTAGTGGAAGGAGGTATGGGAGGCCGTGGAAATTGGCATTTTAGAACGGCGACGAACCAAACACCGCGGTATGCGCAACCCGGAAAGGAAGGAACCGAGGGCGCTTTTATTTTAGAGCTTAAGATTTTAGCTGATGTTGGGCTTGTAGGTTTTCCCAATGCAGGTAAATCCACGCTGCTATCGGTGATAACCTCTGCCAAACCCAAGATTGCGGACTATGAATTTACCACGTTGAAACCAAACTTAGGGATAGTAGAGTATAGGGATTTCAAGAGTTTCGTAATGGCCGATATACCTGGTATTATTGAGGGTGCTGCAGAGGGTAAGGGTCTCGGACATTACTTTTTACGTCATATAGAGCGCAATGCCACCTTACTTTTCTTAATTCCTGCGGATAGTCCGGATATTAGTAAGGAATATGATGTTCTATTGGATGAGCTAAGACGCTACAACCCTGAATTATTGGACAAGGAGCGCTTAATAGCTATTTCCAAAAGCGATATGTTAGACGAGGAGTTGATGGATGAAATGCGGACAGAACTCGAAGCTGATTTAAATGGAGTTCCCTTTATGTTCATCTCTTCCGTAGCACAATCTGGCATAACGGAACTTAAGGATAGGCTTTGGACAATGATAAACGCTTAATGGATATTTAGGGGAGCGGAATGAGGCAGTATCTTAAAAATATCGTTGAATTGAACGATAACGCTAAAAGCAGGTATTTTGCTTATTTTATTCAGGTTTTAATACTGGTCTCCATTATTTCCTTTTCATTTGAAACGGTACCGGATTTAGAACCCCGGACAAGAAAACTACTGCGCTTTATAGAAATTTTCTGCGTGGTTATCTTTAGTGTTGAATACGCGCTGCGTATCTATGTAGCCGATAGAAAAAGTAAGTTCATTTTTAGCTTCTATGGCATAATTGATTTCTTGGCCATACTTCCTTTCTACCTTGCGCTTGGGATAGACCTAAGGTCGCTGAGGGCGCTACGGTTTTTGAGACTTTTCAGAATTTTTAAGTTAATGCGTTATAACAGGGCAATAAAGCACTTCTCCGCCGCCATAATGAGGGCCAAGGAAGAAATCCTATTGTTCCTTTTCGTTACATTGATATTGATTTATTTTTCAGCCGTAGGTATTTATTATTTTGAAAATGCCGCGCAACCAGAACACTTTTCCTCCATTTTTGATAGTCTTTGGTGGGCGATCATTACCTTGACTACAGTAGGGTACGGAGATGTATATCCTATAACCGTGGGCGGTAGGGTATTTACCTTTTTTATCTTGATGATAGGCCTGGGAATCGTGGCGATTCCTACAGGTATTATATCATCCGCGCTTACAAAGTCGGTTGATAAAACTGATGAAGATTGATTTTTACGTATATTGAAGTAAAATATTGATAATGAAATATTTCAGTTACCTACTACTGCTTTTATTTTTCTCCTCTTGTGGTGCCATTCAAGTGGATTACGATTATGACCGTAATACGGATTTTTCCTCGTACACTACATATAACTATTTCTCCGATTTACAAACAGGACTAAATCAACTGGATGAAAAACGTTTAATGAGGGCCATGGATATTACTTTACAATCCAAAGGGTTAATGTTCTCGGAGGAGGCGGATATTTTTATTAATATAAAAAGTACTGTTTTTAGAGCACAGGCAGGTAATTCCGTAGGTGTTGGCCTAGGTGGTGGTGGCGGTAATGTTGGCGGTGGAGTATCTATAGGCATACCCGTTGGTGGTCCAAAACTTAATCGTGAACTACAAATAGATTTTGTAGATGCAAAGAAAGATATCCTGATTTGGCAGGCCATAAGTGAGAGTCCTTTTAAGGAAGGCAGTACTCCAATGGAAAAAGAACAAAAAATGCAGGAACTTGTTGCTAAAATATTCGATAAATATCCTCCCAAATCTCGTAAATAGTATCTAAGACTATCTGCTGAAACCCCTACTTCTTTTTAATACCCTAAAAACGCCGAAAACACCCATTTTACGGGGATTATTGATTACTTTTTACGAAGTAAATATAATATAAATAACTTATAATCAAATAGTTAAATTTTAGTCAAGCAAAATACCCGTTCGGACGTTTCTTTCTACCGTTCGTCATAATTTAGTGTGCCGCCCTAGATTTCTCACTTAGATTTACACCATCAAACAAAATAGATACTTCAAAAAATAAACGTATCAAGTTTGAAAAGTAAAATCAACTGAACAATAAAAACATATCATCATGAAAACAATCGACAAAACAAAATTAACAGTATTAAGTATCGGAGTATTAACCGTTGTAGTTTCCTTAATCGGAGCAGTAAGTAGTTTAAATTTGATGGATTATTTCTTTCCGCTTTACGCAGGCTTAACCTTGGTAGGCGTATCACTCTTGAACAAGGAAAGTAATAAGGAGTGTTCTAGAGAACCTTCCATGCTTAAATAGTATAATACCGTTTGGAACCAACTAGGTCTAAGCGGTATTTGTATTCTATTCGCCACACTTAATAATAGCTTTAAAACAATAACATGATCGCAATAGTAAAAATACTTTTATCCCTTCTCATTTCTATTTTTTTCTAGACCAAGAAAGAAACAACAGGTACCTTGGATATAAACTATATTTGAAGTTGAAAATTTAGATTAAATGAGTTCATTTATAAAGAGACACAGATGGCATTTCTACTTCTGGGCCGTACAGTTTTTAGGCTGGGGCGGACTGGTTTTTATTGCCTATGCCTTTACTCCCGATATGGACGGGTATAAGGCGAGTAAGTTGTTCTACTATGGACTAGCATCTACGTTTTTAATAGGTGTTCTCACTACTAGTTTATTGCGTTCTTTCCTAAAGAAAGTCATAAACTTCGATGCTTTTGATTCTAAACAGCTTCTAAAAATCCTGGCTGGTATTGGTGTGGCGGCATTGTTATATTTTGGCCTTTCCTACGGTTTTGGTCATTTTGTAGGGAAGTTTTCGGAGGAGCACGTAAAAGTTCCGGAGATGTATAAGGATTTTGGAATTGGGCTGTTGTTGATCAATTCCCTAATCACCATAATGGGGTGGACTATTTTTTACATGTCCGTTAAAATTGCGGCAAAACTCAATGCAAATCGCTTGGAACGTGCTGAACTTAACAGTACCCTAAAACAAGCACAGTTAAATACGTTAAAGGGACAGATAAACCCCCATTTTATGTTCAATAGTCTCAACAATATAAGGGGTCTTATGCTAGAGGACGTAGAAAAATCTAGGGATATGCTAACCAAGCTATCAGAAATGCTTCGCTATTCATTGACAAAAAATAATATGAATGCCATCTCACTAGAGGAAGAGCTAGAGATGGTAGATAATTACATAGCTCTTTCTAAAATTCAGTTTGAGGACCGTTTGGATTTTATAAAGGAAATCGATGAGAACACCTTAGGTTTTCAGATACCTCCAATGATCATTCAGCTGCTCATTGAGAATGCTACAAAACACGGAATTTCTAACCTTAAATCTGGTGGCACGATAAAGCTGATAGCGGAAAAAACAGAAAACCTACTCTCTATAGAGGTAAGTAATACGGGTAAACTCATGATAGCTCATAATTCTACCCAGTTAGGACTAAAGAATATTAAGCAACGTTTGCGTTTACTTTATGGCGCAAAGGCTTCTTTTATGCTTAAAGAGGTTAACGGGGAAGTAGTGGCAACTATTAAAATACCCTTGTCATGAGTAATACCATTAAAGCGGTACTAGTAGAAGACTCTCGCTTGGCACGCAATGAGCTCAAGGAACTCATTAAAAAGCATGAACAGATAACGATTATAGGTGAGGCGGAAAATGTAGACGATGGTTACAAATTAATTCAGGAGAGCCGTCCAGATTTACTTTTTTTGGATATTAATATGCCAGAGAAAGACGGATTTGAATTACTGGAAATGCTAGATGAAGTGCCAATAACCATTTTTACCACTGCTTTTGACGAATACGCCATAAAATCTTTTGAGTATAATGCACTGGACTATTTGCTGAAGCCAATCAACGAAAAACGTTTTGCTCAGGCGATAGCCAAAGTAGAGGACAAGCTTGATGCCGAAAAGGAAGAAGCTCTAGTCCCTAGCGAACGCCTTACGGGAAACAGTCAAATATTCATTAAGGATGGTGAAAAGTGCTGGTTGGTAAAAGTAGGGGATATTTCTCATTTTGAAATCGTGGGAAATTATACCAGGGTATTTTTTCAAGAGGAGAGTCCAATGCTTTACAAATCTTTAAATCAGGTGGAGGAGAAACTACCGGAAAAGTATTTTTTTAGAGCCAACCGCCAACAAATAATAAATACCAACTTTATAACGGATGTAGTTCCCTGGTTCAATGGTAAACTAAAATTGACCATGGCCAATTCTGACGAGATAGAAGTATCTAGAAGACAATCGTATTTGTTCAAGGACAAAATGAGTCTTTAATGCTGGAAAAATCATTTCCGCCTTACTTTAACTACATAGGTGGCTACTATAGCATCTTTATATTGCACGTGAACATCAAAGCTTCCTGCTCTTTCAAAGCGGTGTTTTAAAGTGTGCCCTGTATCATTATTTGTTATTTCTGGTTCTATTTTTGTCGTTGTCTCATTATGGACCAGTAGCAGGTTTAGCTCCTTCTCGTTGACCAACTCAGGAGTGGTCAGTTCAAATGAAACACTCTTGTTTTTAACCGTTTCTAAATACATTTGTTGCGGCGCTATCGGGATGATATTGTTAGAAAAGGCCGGTTTATAGACCACAGGTCCTGTTATGAATTCAGTATAACTGGGAACCTTCTCAAGTAAGGACCATTTGGCTTCTAAGGGATAATGATTTTTTATGAATAATTGTGGATCGGCCAAGAAGTATCCATCCGTATATTGACTTTTGAATCTAGGGCCATCTTCCTCTACGACGATAAGACCTGCGGACCATGTAGCATCGCACACATACCATTTATTCTGTAATAAAATGGTGTTCCAAGAATGGTTGGCACTACTTTCTTCCTGCAGTCTTAAGGTGGCCGTACGTCCGTGGCCATCTACGATTTCACTTTTAAGCCCCGCCAAGTTGGCCATTTCCTTAATAAGATAGGCATACCCCGTGCAGGCGGTCTTTTTGGTTGTCAATAATTTTTCAAACACTTTTGGTGTAAAAGAATGATTCCATTTTAAAAACTCCTCCCTGTCATCGGATAGTTTTTTACGTTTGTTGCTTGTTCTTAAATAAGCAGTGTAGTCATTTTCAATATTGGTGCAGATCCAAGTATAAATAGCCCTAAATTTCTCCACATCCGTAGTAAAATTACCTGTAAGGTTATAGGTAAGCAGCGGTAAATTTTTAAGTGATGCACCTTTATGGGATAGAGCCACACTATCGGCTTTTTTAAAGTCTATTTCTAAAAAATCCGATCGTTGCCCATAAGAATTATACAGTCCCGTTAAAATAAAAAGGTAGACTAATTTCATTATCGGAATAAATCTGCCACTTTTTGGAAGAAGGTTCTCTTAGAGGAAAAAACACCTTCTACGTCTACTTCACCCATTAGTTCTACATCTGCGAAATCAAAATTAATCGTAATATCCAATACTCCTGCGGTACTTTCCGGAACTATATATGCTTTGGTTTCGTAACCCAAATAACTAAAAAGCAAAATATCACCGACTTCTAATGCTTGTGGAAATTCAAATTTCCCATCAAAATCGGTAGATACGCCCACTTTGGTTCCTTTTAAGAATACATTAGCTCCGGGAAGAGGAAGGTTTTCTTCATCTAGAACGGTTCCCCTTACGGTCAGTTCTTGAACCAATTTAGGGTTGACAATACTTTGATCAATATTGAAACTGGTTTGTGATATATTTTTCGACAGTTGCGGTTTGCTATCTTGCGCGTTAACAGTATTCAACGCGCATAAAGAGAGTAATGAAAAGCTGAGCATCCCCAGCTTTTTTGCGAGTAGATTTGTAGGTAAATGATGGGTCGTGTTGGTTTTGTAGGATTTGAGTTGGGAGGTCTTAAAACGTTCGCAAGTCTTTTGCTCGCCACTGCTAAAATGATTCATAAGTGCTGTTTCTGACATTAGACTAAAATCTATAACTTCTAGTTTACAAGATAGGCAAAATCCTCCTTTTTTGGTTTTGTCGAAGTTTTCGAAATTTTCTGAACATGGTTTTTTTACTGAGATACAAATTGTGTTTTTCATCACATGTGGTTTTAGTATTATACCTCTAAGCTATGGTATACTAGGGGTGATAAAAACCGGTAATTCGTGAAAGGGTCCTTTTAATGAGTGACTGGGCTTCTTGGGCTAAATTCAAGTTCAAGTTCAAGTTCAAATTCAAGTATTAATAGTTGATTTTAAGACCAAGTTTTGACTCCGGTTATTCATTTGTCACTTTTACACGAACACCCTCGCTATGGCTGCTGAACTCTGGCGCGTACATACTTTGTATTGAGGTAATGCCGTTGCTGAAATCTCCAGAGTTGTTCACGCGCACATCATATTCAAAAACATAAACGCCTTTGGGCAGGTAGTCAAAAAAGAAATTGGTGCTCGCATCCTTGGTGCTTTCGTAATAGCCTAGTCCGTCTTGCCATTTGTATTGCGATAGTACATTTATGGGTTCAAAACCTGCGGCGCGCATATCTTTCATATGCAGAAATTCCATATTTCTGTCCGATTTCAATTCAATACGTACACGGACCAGATCACCCACCTTCAACTCAGTTGACTTGGTGATTTCAGAAATTGTTTCTCCTGTGCCAGTGTTCTTTTTTAGGAATAGTTTCTTTTTGAGCTGCAACGGGGTTTCAGCAGAAGTTATCTTGTCCAAATCTTCAAAATATTGCCAGTATAATGCACCCCATGCAATACCTTCGCCTTTTTTTGCAATCTGTACCTCGGCCATTTTGGACTCCACTTCTGAGCCAGCCCAAGACGTTTTGTAGTAACCGGTACCCGCTTCAATTTTTACATTTTCTAATTTGGAAGGAGCTAGTTTTTCCCCGCCGACCAAAACACTGACCGCTTCTGTAACTGATAGCCAGTCGCTACCCTTTAGGAGTAACGCATAAACCGCTTCTGTGGTTGCTTTGGTAGTTTTCCATTGATTGGTCTGCTTGTTTTTTAACAACCAAATTTTTAAATTATCAATAGTGGTAAGGTCACCATCAATCTCAGAAAAAGCTTCGATAAGTAATGCCTGCGTTTCAATTGGTGCTTGGTACCAATACCAGGAACTGGTGTTTTCTTTCCAGTACATGCCCAATTCATCGGATACGATGCTATTCTCTTTTAGGGAACGTAGTATTTTGGTAGCTGTTTTTTCATCTCCGTTTCGTTGCATAACAAGGGCCAACATTCCCTTGGTGTAAAGGTTTCTTTTTGTCCAATACTTGCGTGATTGTCCTAAATAATAGGTGCTGATTTCATCTACCTGCTTTGAAGTCTTAATATCCTCGAAAAAACTTCTCATGTACAGGTACTGAATTTGTGTATTGCTCAAATGGTCTTTTGACAGATCAGTGGCATATTTTTTCATTTGCCTATATTCCTCTACAAAGGCATTGTCCAAGTAACGGACCGCTTTCTTGATCATTCTCAGTTCCTTGTCATCTGCAGCAACGGACAGGTGTCTTAGATGACCTAATCCGGTAATAATATGTTGGGTAATGTATCTGTTTTCACGGCCACCGTTAAACCAAGGCCACGCACCAGAGTACATTTGATTGTTTTCTAGTTTTCTTAAAGCGATCTCTTGCTCGCTCTTCATTTTATTTAAATTTAAAAGTAACCCAATACGTTTTTTCTGTTGACTTTCGGACTGGGCGTCCCGCAACCATGGGGTTTCTTGAATGAGCAATGATTTCAGTTCTTGATTCTTCTCTAGATTACTTAGCAAAGCATCAGTATTTGCCCATTGTTGAAATACTTCTTCAATTCTTGGATTGGAATTGGCAATATGAGTTGCCAACGTATTGGCATAGTACCTAGAAAAGGTCTGCTCATTACACTCATAAGGATATTCCATTAAGTAGGGGAGTGCCTGCACGGCGTACCATGCCGGATTAGAGGTCATTTCTAAAGTTAACTTATGGTTGCTCAACGTAGTTGAGGTATTATCCTTCAGCTTGCCCAACGTAAAGGTTTTTGTCTGATTGCTCCGCACCCACATGGGAAGTGTTTCCGTCACTAACATACGGTTTGTTAGTACGGGTAATATATTCTGTTCACCATCGCTAAAATCCCCGGCCTTGGCAACGATTTTATATTGAACTCCTTGCAGTCCTTTAGGAATGCTGATGGTCCATGAAAGTTGTGTATTTCCCTTGGCATCAACCTGAAAGTCCTGTGTTTTGAGGTTATTTTTTAGAAGTGAGTCTATGGATTTTCCGGTAATGACGTCCGTTAATTCCAACTGACCGGAACCACTTAAGTATTTATTCGATAGATTCGAAATTTTACTACTAATGGTAATTTCATCTCCCTCACGTAAAAAGCGTGGCGGGTTGGGTAAAACCATCAATTCTTTTTGCGTTACTGCGGAAAGTCTGATGCTTGCCGTCTTCAAGTCTTTGGTATACCCTAGTAATTGTACGTTCCACCGCGTTAAGGCCTCCGGAGTCGTAAAACTGAAGCTTACCGTGCCGTCTTTATCCGTGCGTAGCTGCGGAAAAAAGAAAGCGGTTTCTTGAAGGTTCTTGCGGATTTTTATATCAGTAAAGTCAACAGGTTTTTGGGTTTCACTCGTTTCTTCAGGTAAAGGAGCAGCACTTATGGATAATCCTGCCGCTCTTCCTTGAAGAGCATCTGCGGCCTTCATTTCCATATTATCTTCTGCCATTTCTATAGCAACGGCTCCCGTAACGGATTTTCTTTTTTGTGTCCCATACCCCATAACAACCACCTCCTCAAGGGCTGCGGAATCCTCTTGCATGTAGAACGCGTAAAAATTATCCGTGCTAACCTTCTGCCGTAGCGTTACCTGTCCTATGAACGTAAGTATCAGTTCTTGACCCACGGCGGCCTTGATGGAAAAGTTACCATCGAAATCGGTTTGCGTTCCCTCGGTAGTTCCCGAGATAACTACATTTACACCAGGTAACGGTTGACCATCCTGATCGTATACGGTACCGCTTATATATCCTTTTTTAATCGTTGCATCAACGTAGGAAGCGTTCCGTAAGCTTGCTTGTCTTCTTTTTAAATAGTTGCGTTGGGCATAACGAGGGTTTCTAAAATCTAGACCAAACCACTCAAAACTATCAAAGCTTAGGGCAGGTACGGCATCTATCAGAAAATTAGCATCGTACTTCCTGAACGATTTCGTTCCAAAACTTTGGCTAGCGTTCGTATAGGAGTCAGAATAGTAATAAGGTCTGGCAATGGGGTTAAAGTTCCAACTATGTCCCCTGAATTGATCTAGAGAGGCGTCGTACATACTCGTGAGTAGTTCCGCGGTAACTTTTTCTCCTTCTGGTCCTTTTATCTTGAAACTCCATGTTTCATCGGTTCCCGGTTGTAGTTTGTCCCTAAAGTTCAGTGTCTCAATCTCTAGGTCCGTATTGGGATAGGGAACGCTGATAGGTGCACTACCTGCTCGGAACGAATTAAATACCGTAAAATGGTATTTTACGGTAAAACCGCCCAAATCTTTTGCAGTTACAGGAACGGTGATTGTTTCGCAGCCTTGTTCAAACCTAAGAATTTCCTTCCGTATTAATTTTTTGTCTTTTTCAACCAATACCGTTACATACGAATCTTTCGCATTGCTATAAAAGGTGATTTCTGCCATGTCCCTAACAGTATAAAAAGGCTTGTCGGTCTTGACATGAAATAACTGATTATCGGCGCGTATTTTTTCTTTTCCGTTATGGACACTGGTCTTTGTTTTTGCAGTAACCTTTTGTCCAAAGATGTCCTTTGTTTCTAGTTCTATAATGTACAGACCAGAGTTCCATTTTTTTAGGTTTTTCAGTGTTATATGTGTACTTTTTTCCGTGTCAAAATCAGTCTCTAGTACCAATTTTCCTTTTTCCCAAGTCTTAGGGTCATGTTCGTTTGAATAGGAATCATGGGGATAAAGTGTTTTAAAATCCTTTTTGCCCCAGTAGTTGTAATCGGGTGCGGGCCATGGCCTATCCCGTAAAACGTACTCCGGTGCCTTTAATTTGTACATTTTTAGAACACCTTTTGCAAATACGTTTTGGCCGTTAAGGTTCTGCGTACTGATATTTATTTTTTGGTTTTTAGCAGTGGTGTTCAACGGTTCATCTACCATAATGGAAGCGGTCATGGCATGATACCCAACTTGTACGGTAGTTGCCGTACTCCTAGTTTCTCCGTTGATATCAGTAACATCGGCGGTAACATAATAGGAAAATGTGGGTAGATTGGCTTTATCCGCTGACAGATCAGGCAGTGCTTTAAAAGTAATCTCATAACTGCCATTGCTATCCGTGGTGGTCTCGCCCAGTCCTATTTCTTGCGGTTCTCCATAGTTATATGGCCTGCTCCAATAGTACCATTGAGGATAGTTTACATTGCGCTGAACACGGTAGCTTACCTTAGCTCCTGAAATGGTGCTTCCCGCAAAAGCATTCGCCGTACCCTTCACGGTAATGCTATCGTTAACGCGATAGGTCTCTGTTACGGGTTTAAAAGATGTTTCAAATTTTGGGCGCTTATACTCTTCAACAAAAAAGTAAAAATCTTGGTCCACCAATCCGGAGACACCATAAACCTCTAAATAGAACATGCCCGTTAAACCTGTATTTGGAAGTATAAATTCACCTGTAAAGGAACCGAAATCGTTGGTTTGCAAATCCATTTCCGATACTTTTTGACCATTAACATCATATAGGCCAACGGTAACGGTTTCCTCGCTGGCAACCTGAGATACGGTATCATCATTCTCTATAAGAATTCCCTTAAAATATAAGGCTTGTCCAGGGCGATAGATGCTCCGGTCTTTGAATACGAATGCTTTATATGTTATCTGGGGCTTTTTGGTATCCCTTCTCTTTTGATTAATGTAGGTGCCTTCAAAAAAAGCGGTCTCTTTACCATGTTCGATCTTTGTTGTTTCAATAGAAATGCTAGACCTGTTCAAATCCATTGCACTAAAGCCATTTTTGTCTGTCACTAAACTCTTTCTGAGAATGGAGCCACGGTAATTTTTTCGATAATACAAGGTAATTTCCGCCCCAGCCTTAGGTTTGCCGGTATTGCGGTCCACTACCTGAAAGATATGTTGGTTTGGCATTTTGGTTTCGGTGAATGCCAAATCTGTAACCTGTAGTGTACTAAAGGCAAAACTTTTTTCTGTGTTCGATTTCTCATTGGTATCGGCTCCTGTGGCCACAATAACATATTGTCCGGCTTCTAGTGCAGGAAGCGGTATTTCTATACTGTGCCTTTGGTAGTCCCCTTCATCTTTTAGTTGAACGGTCCACGAAGCACGTGTTTTCAGGTCTTGGATATACGCCAACTGCTTTTTTATAGGGTATAGTTCCTCCAATTTTTTTCGCTGGATTTGAGAGATTGCATACGCTTTTAGGTTTAAAGACTTGTGATTTTTATAGTTTACCAATAACCTTGATGGTTTACTGACAGCTAACTGCTTTTCGGAAGTTAATTGTAGCTCTGAAGCCAGTATTCTAGATTTAAGCGCAGCACATTTTTGTCCGCCTCGGCTATCGGGAAATTGTGCTATAGTTGCGTCGTAGATGGCTATGGCTTCTTTAAGTTTCCATTGTGTTGCTTCGTTAGTGGCATTATAGGTGTTTCCTTGATGTTGCAGTAATTGAGCAATTTCATGGTTGTACAAGGCAGAAACCTCATGCTGTACCAAACGTTCTGCGGATTGTTGCAATACCGATAGATACACTTGGTCCTTGTCCTCAAAAACGGCATTGGTGTGGATAAACCTTAAACGTTCTATATCGACCGTGACCAGAGCATCTAGTCTTGGATTGGGAAAATGGAAAGTCAGCAATTGTTGATATATTCCCAAAGCTCTTTGTTGTAAGGATGTTTTATCATCCATGGGAATATTCAACTGTGTAAACCCGTAAGCTTCGCAAAGTAATTCCGGGTCGCTTATTTCAAATTTATCCGCTGGCCTGGTGATGCTATTTTCGTTGGTCTTATAAAAATCAAGGGCCGTATGTGCCAATACATTAAAAAGACTTGGTCTAAAGGTTTTAGAGCCCTCCTGTTCATATAGTATTTCTTTAAAATCTTTTAGAGTTTCCTTTTGAAGCTTTTTAGGATTCGCGAGTGATTGTTCAAAACGGAAGCTGATTTCATTAAATAGTGTGGTCAAATCCCAAGTTCTGAAGTCAACACTATCTATTTTGGTATCGGTAGCGGTTCTGTTATAAAATTGATAGCGATTTTGTTGGTAGTACTGCCAGTATAAATTGGCCAAATAGCTTTCCAGCACGTTCTTAACAGGGAAATTGGCCTTAGAAATTTCAACCTTGAGATTGGTAATGGTCTTAAGCTTGGCATCCTCTTCTAGAATCAATCCATACTTCGCTTTAAAAAGAAGGGATTTAATTACTTGACTATGCTGCTCTTCTTTCTTTGCCTTAGCGTTAATCGTTTCAACAATCTCTAGAGCGGATTTTGTTAATACTTCCCGTTCTAATTTATGAACCTTGGCCCACAATTGCTCATAAGACAAATTCGGTTCTTGTGCGGGTAGTACCTGTGAAAAGAGTATTACGGACAAAGTAGCTATCAATGTTTTCATTATTCTAAATTTACATAACAAATCTTTGCAAAACCTATGCCGCAGCAAAATAGCGTTGAGCCAAGTAGGGCTTTCGTTTACGGAAAGGGCCGTTTTGGGTTAGGTAATGCTCTTTTATATAATGAAATATCACATGGATTTTAATAGACCGCCATCGATAGGGATATTGGTTCCCGTAATGTAGGCAGCCTTGTCCGATGCTAAAAAAGCTGCTAAAAACCCATATTCCCTTGGGTCGCCAATCCTTTTTAAAGGAACACGGGATTGCATCTCTTGGAGGACCTCTGCTTCCGTAATGCCCATTTGCTCCGCTTTCTTTGCATTGAGCTGCGCTATACGGTCCGTATCAAAATAGCCTGTGAGAATATTGTTGACCGTTATTTTGTCCGGCCCAATCGCCGTTGCCAGTGACTTTGCCCAAGTAGTCACCGCCGCCCTTATGGTATTGGATAGCGCCAAATACGATAGCGGTTCTTTTACGGAAACCGAAGCCACGTTGATGATGCGTCCCCATGAATTGGCTCTCATGTGTTTTAATGCAAGTTCGGTAGTATATACCGTTGTCTTGAACAGTAAATCAAAAGCTTGCTGATAATCTGCAACATTTTTTTCCAAGGGATCTCCTGCAGGCGGTCCTTGGGTGTTGTTCACCAAAATGTCAACATTATTCTTCTCAAAATAGTTGGTGATAATTGTTTTATAGGCATCAAAATCATTGAAATCCACTACGAGATATTGATGTTCCTGACCCAAATCCGTGGGAAGATTCGCTACGATATGTTTTAACTTTTCCACGCTACGGGACATTATCGTTACACTTGCACCGCTTTCTGCCAATTGCAGGGCAATTGCCTTGCCAATTCCACCGCTACTGCCACCTACCAGAGCTTTTTTATTTTTTAAGGATACTTCCATAGTAGTTTATCTTCAATGGTCTTATTTATATTCCTCTCTTGCTGGACTGAAAACGTCTAATAGTTTACAACGCGTTAAGGCTCTTCCGCTGTGTTTTTTATGTGCTGCAATGACTACGATATCTCCTGGATAGTAGGTTCTTGTCTTTCCTTCTAAGGTAAATTCAAACTCGCCCTCCATCACATGCATGATCTGTTCGTTCATATGAGAGTGCTCCGGTACTTCAGCATTTTTTTCAACCGTCCAAAAGGCCATGCTCATGGTTTCGCTGTGTACAAGTTTGCCGTGGTAACCTGGCATAATCTCCTTAGAGGGTATTTCGGCTAGACTTAAATCCATAATATGATTTTTTCTTGACAAGGTAAAAATAAACTGTAGAAGTAAGAAGCAGTTTGTGATGCTCTTGGCTATCGCTATCTTTACGGTCTAATTTTGTTCGATGAAGATACATTTTATAGCAATCGGTGGCAGTGCCATGCATAATTTGGCCTTGGCTCTTGACCATAAGGGTTATCAGATAACTGGGAGTGATGATGTGATTTTTGAGCCTTCTAAATCTAGACTAGATGCAAAGGGTCTACTGCCTTCCGAGTTCGGATGGTTTCCGGAGAAAATACATGCGGACCTTGATGCAATCGTTCTTGGAATGCATGCAAAGAGCGATAATCCTGAATTGATAAAGGCACAAGAACTTGGTTTGACGATCTATTCTTATCCCGAATTTCTTTACGAGCAGTCCAAGGATAAAACCAGGGTGGTCATTGGTGGTAGTCATGGTAAGACTACCATTGCCTCAATGATTTTACATGTATTGGATTTTCATGGACGAGAAGTAGATTACATGGTAGGCGCTCAATTGGATGGTTTTGACCGTATGGTGCATTTGACGGAAGAGAACGACTTCATTGTTCTTGAGGGAGATGAGTATTTGTCCTCTCCCATAGACCGCAGACCAAAATTTCATTTGTACAAACCTAATATCGCTTTATTAAGTGGTATCGCTTGGGACCATATCAACGTGTTCCCAACGTTCGATAATTATGTAGAGCAGTTCCGGATATTTGTGGATAGTATTGTCAATGGTGGGAGCATCACTTACAATACCGAAGATGCTGAAGTCAAAAAAGTGGTAGAAGCCTCCGAAAATGCCATACGAAAGTTTCCGTATCAAACACCAGCATATACCGTTGAAGAAGGTCAGACACTTTTAGAAACGCCTGAAGGACCAATGCCCATTGCAGTGTTCGGAGAGCACAACCTAAGCAATCTTGCAGGGGCAAAGTGGATTTGCCAGAACATGGGTGTGGACGAGGACGATTTCTATGAGGCCATTGCTACTTTCAAAGGTGCCTCCAAACGATTGGAAAAGATTGCGGAGGGTAGTTCTAGCATAGCCTACAAGGATTTTGCCCATTCTCCAAGTAAGGTGGGGGCAACTACCAAGGCTGTGAAGGAGCAATATCCAAATCGTAAATTAGTGGCCTGTTTGGAATTGCATACCTATAGTAGTTTTAATCCTGAATTTTTAAAGAAATATAAAGGGGCTTTGGATGCCGCCGATGAACCCGTTATTTTTTTCCTCCCGGAATCCGTTGCTATTAAAAAATTGAAAGAAGTAACTCCGCAGCAGATTGCCGAGGCTTTCCAAAGAGATGACCTCAAAATTTTTACTGACGCTAATTCTTTTCATCAGTTTGTAAAAGGACAGGACTATAAAAATGCTACCTTGTTGCTAATGAGTTCCGGGAATTACGGAGGTCTAGATTTAAATGAAGTTCAGCACCTAATGGTATAGTGACCTAGACTCCGAACTGTTTAAGATGATGGTCTAAATGCTTGTATTGTAATTGTCCCCATTGCTCTTTGGTAAAGGTTCCGAAGGTTGGATGCGGATACCAATGATCTCTATCCCTTAAGGCATAAAAATCATCTACCAACGTTTTAAGAAGTTCAGATTCACTTTTAAAATCTTTGGGCTCTCTTGCCTTGAGTTGTGGAGCGGTAGGGAGGTTTTTACGCCAAGGTTTATCGTTGTACAAAGACTTTTTGAAAAAGGTTTTAATGAACCAGTTTCCCTTAGCGGTATTCTCTTTGTTCTTTATGGCCAGTTTCAACGGATATTGGCAATGCCACGTCATCTGGCCAACGGTCATCTTGCCCCATTTCCGCTCCGATGCTTCCGACAGTTGAGACATGCGTGCAACAATTTCTTTATGGCCATCAGCAGTTAATAAGGATTTCATTTTTTACACTTTTAAATGATAGTGAAATTTACGATAAAATAATTTGTTCGTTATCTTTAGCCAATGCAAGAAAAGCCAACTTCCTTTTCCATAAAACATTGGTCAGATGATGATAAGCCACGGGAAAAACTGGTGAATAAAGGACGGTCTGTCCTTTCGGATGCTGAGCTCATTGCAATTTTAATAGGTTCCGGAAGTAGGTCCGAAAGTGCCGTTGAACTTTCTAAACGTATTCTTTTGTCCGTGGACAATAATCTCAACGAACTGGGAAGACTTTCCATAAAACAACTCATGCAGTTCAAGGGTATTGGTGAAGCTAAGGCCGTAACGATAGCTGCGGCACTGGAAATAGGCCGACGAAGAAGGGGAGAGGAAGCTCAAAAAATAGATAAGATCAATAGCAGTAAGGACGCTTTTGAAATCTTACAGCCCATTATGGGTGAATTGGAACATGAAGAATTTTGGATTTTATACTTGAATAATTCTAACAAAGTACTACTTAAAGCACAACTAAGTAAGGGCGGTATTACCGGAACATTGGTAGATGTGCGTTTAATAATGAAACAAAGCCTGGAATTAGGTGCGGTAGGTATTATATTAGCACACAATCACCCTAGTGGTACCTTAAAACCTAGTGCTGCAGATAAGGAGATCACGCAAAAGATAAAAAAAGCTTCCGAATCTCTGGATATAAAAGTATTGGACCATCTCATCGTTACGCAGAAGAATTATTATAGTTTTGCCGATAATCAAGTTTTGTAAATGTTATTGATATATACCCATAAAATTACACCGCGCTTCAGCTACACGATGAAGCAGGTGTTCACTAAAATTTTGGGTATAGAAATTGGTTTTACGACCAAAGTCGAGGATTTTATAAAACATAACGAAGCCAAAATCACCTATACGAAGCAGCCACTTCAAAATGAGTTTTTTGTAAGAAGTAATGACCTGCTTTTTGAGCAGGGCATTAGCGATATACAGCTTAATGTTGTGCAATGGGACAATACGCCATGTTTCTTCCCTACTGGAGAAAGAAGCAATATACCCTATGATATTTTTGCCGCAAGTTTTTATTTATTGAGCAGGTATGAAGAGTACCTTCCCCATGTAAAGGATATTCATGGGCGGTTTTCTCCTAAGGATAGTGTAGGTTATCAGCATGGTTTTTTGGACAGGCCTGTGGTAGATCTATGGGCACTGAAGTTGTTGGATGTACTATTGGAGCGTTTTCCGGACTTAGAGCACGGTAAACGAAGCTATGTTTATGAATCCATTATTGATGTGACCACTTCGCATTGTTACTCCAATAGAGGGGTAATTAGAGGTGCGGCTGGCTTCTTGCTAGATTTGGGTACATTCAGGTTAAAGCGGGTTTATGAGCGCATTGTTGTTGGTCTCAAGATAAGAAAAGACCCTTATGACAATTTTTCGGAGTTAATAGCATGGCACAAACAGTTGAAGGTTAAAAGTATTTTCTTTTTTCAGTTTGCCAATTATTCCAAGTATGATAAGAACGTATCTACCAATAGCAATACCTTCAAATCACTGATCAAATACATTGGGGACTACTCCAAAGTTGCCTTGGCAGCGTCCTATAGTTCCTTTGCGAACACTACCCTTTTAAAACTTGAAAAACAGGATTTGGAGAATGTGGTCAATAGACCCGTATACATGTCCAGAATGCGCTATAACAGAGTTGATATCCCTTATACGTACAGAAATCTTATTGAGGCAGAGTTTACGGACGATTATACCATGGGATATAGCCGTGAAGTTGGTTTTAGGGCCGGAACCTGTACTTCGTTTCAATTTTACGATATTCCCTTGGAAGTACAACAACCCATAAAAATTCACCCATTCGCCATACACGATTATGCACTTGTAAGCCTTAAAAATAGAACTGCGATGATGAGCAAAATAAAGGATGTTCATGATGAGGTGCGGCAAGTCAATGGAAAAATGGTGACCGTTTTCTCCAACGAATTATTGGGAAGTACAGGGAAATACCAGTGGAAATCCATTTATAAAGAAATCCTTGAGAAATACAATGTATAAAGATACCGTTACCGATGTTTTTTTTGATCTGGACCACACGCTTTGGGATTTTGAGAAAAATTCTGCACTCACCTTTAAGAAGATTCTTGTTGAACATGAGATTGATATTCCCTTAGAGCGTTTTCTGGAAGTCTACGTACCTGCAAATTTTGCCTTTTGGAAATTATATCGTGAAGAAAAAATAACAAAAACGGAATTACGATACCAACGTCTTAAAACGGTCTTTGATACTTTGGAGTATGGTATTTCAGATGCTACTATAGACAGTCTTTCTGAAGAATATATCAATCACCTATCATCTTTTAACCATCTCTTTCCTCATGCGACCAACATCTTGGACTATCTAAGACCTAATTATAAATTGCACATCATCACCAACGGTTTTCAGGAAATACAAGAAAAGAAGCTAAGGAAATCGGGTATTCATGGTTATTTTGATCAAGTTATCGATTCGGAAATGGCAGGCGTTAAAAAGCCAAATCCGATAATTTTTGAAATGGCTTTAGATAAGGCTAAAACAAAGGCTACGAACTCTTTAATGATTGGGGATAGTCTTGAGGCCGATATACTTGGAGCACAGGCCAGTGGTTTAGGTGCTTTACATTTTTGTACGCTCGGTGAAGATTCGCACGAGCATTGTCCCATCATTACCGACTTACGGGAAATAAAAAACTATTTATAGAGTTATTAGTACTAGAACAAGGTTCATAACGGTGGTTAGGGACACTTTTTTAGATTTTAGAAATGAAAATTTCACGGATTGTCTTGGTACTATTATTAATGGGATGTTTTGCCTCTTGCTCTGAAGAGCTGGATTTAGGACAATACGATGATTTAACTATTACCCCATCCTTTGAGTCCAGTATTTTTTATGTTGAAGCACAAGAAAGCCTTATCAATAGGATCGTAGGGTTAAGCTTCTTTACCCAAGAATTTAATTTTGATGCTTTTGAAGAAGCATTTTTTGCAGATAGGGTTTTAGGTGGTGTAATTACTTACGAACTGGAAAATACCACCAGTAAGGACGTAGAGATCAGTATAGAATTTTTGGACGAAACAGACACTGTTCAAGATATTGAGTTCTTTCAAATGGATGCCGCTCCTACGGCTCTTTTAATCAGGGAGGTTGCTTACGGCGATTCCGGGAAAAGTCTTGATATACTGCGAAATACCTCTAAGATTAGATTGAGTGCTCGAAACCTTGGCGATAATAGTAGTACATCCAGTATTACTAATCCGTCATTGGTGTTGAGATCGGCGGGTGAATTTATGTTACGAGCCAAATGAAATTAATCCCGGGCTATTTTATCTTAATCCTTTTCGGGTGCCACTTTCTGCTGGCACAGAACAAACAATTGCTATACGGTTTTAATGAAATTCCGCAGTCTTTAATGGTCAATCCCGGTGTAGAAACAGATTTCCGGTGGTATGGAGGAGTTCCTTTACTTTCTGGCGTTTCTGGTTATGTTGGCTCTAATGCTGCAGCTGTAAACGACATTTTCGCGGTCGATGGTTTGGATATTAATGATAAGGTAAGAAATCGTCTGGTCAATCGTTTAGGGCCTTCAGACGAGCTCAGCGGTAATGTTCAACTAGAGTTTTTAAATATTGGTTTTAGGTCTTCTGATCTTGATATATTTTATTCCTTTGGTGCTTATCTGGAGTTTGATAATATTTCGTATTGGCCTCAAGATTACGCTATTCTATTATTTGAAGGAAACGCCAACCAACTGAATAGAAGGTTCAATTTTGGAGACTTAAGTATGAGGGGATCTATGGTGAATGTTTTTCACTTCGGGATAAATAAAAATATCGACAAGGATATAACCATTGGTGTTAGAGGCAAGATTTATTCTGGAATATTAGATTACAATTCAACGGGAAACAAAGGTTATCTCGTAAACACGGAGGGTCAAAATAATATCTTAAATACGACCCTTAGCGCGGACCTTAAATTAAGAAGTTCTGGGTTCGGGGATTTGGACAATGCAGCTGACGATGATAACGTTGCAAGTGCGCTTGTCAAAAGAGCTTTGTTCGGTGGTGATTTAGGATTAGGAGTGGACTTGGGTTTTAGTTATCATTTAAGTGAAAGAACGGTAATCACGGGAAGTGTACTTGATTTAGGATTTATGTACCATAGCGGAGATACCCAAAGTTATAGTCTCAAAGGTAATGCAAGTGCAGAAGGTATTGAAATAAACATTTTAGAAGAGTTTGGGAACCTAAATAGGGATTTTTGGCAAGATTTGGTAGATGAGGTAGAAGAATTGGTGCCTTTTGAATCTAGTAATAAGGCCTATGTAACTTTTAGACCAACTAAAATAAACGCTTCACTAAGACATGACTTTGGAAAACCAATAGGTTCACAAGAAAATTGTGACTGTTCCGTTACAGCTTTTTCAAGTAATGCAAGAACAAGATATCGGAATTCTGCCGGAGTTCACGTATATGCCATAAATAGACCTAGAGGTCCACAGGCAGCGGTAACGGGATTCTACCTCCGTAGACTTGGTAATATCATGGCCCTTAAAGCTACCTATACCGCAGATAAATTTAGTGCTACCAACCTAGGTTTAGGTGTTAGCTTGCAAGCGGGACCCGTAAACCTATATGCAATGGCAGATAATCTATTGTCCTATCAGAATATTGCGGCGTCTAATTATGCTTCTTTTCAGTTAGGATTAAATATCATATCTTGGAACAAAAGATAATGATTTAGCTCAAAGTAACTCTTTGGCACGTTTTTTTCATTTCTTTAGCGTATCACTAAAATTCTAATATGTTGAAAGGAGTAATTGTAGCATTGTATTTAGTTCTAAGCTTTATGACCTACGGTCAGGAAAATATCAGTGATTATAAGTATATAATCGTGCCCAAGAAGTTTGATGCGTTTAAGGAGCCGAATGCTCATAAGACGAGTACCCTGGTGAAATATCTTCTAGATCAAAA
Source organism: Maribacter sp. 4U21 (assembly GCF_002742365.1). Taxonomy (NCBI): domain Bacteria; kingdom Pseudomonadati; phylum Bacteroidota; class Flavobacteriia; order Flavobacteriales; family Flavobacteriaceae; genus Maribacter; species Maribacter sp. 4U21. The sequence continues at coordinate 93,187 of NZ_MDGN01000034.1, read as the reverse complement.
AGGTTTCCCTGTAATATATGACGATGCCTTACCGGAAGAACTGACTAAAAACAGATGTTTAGGGCTTTTAGTGGCGCTCGTTGATGATTCTTCGATGTTTTCGACCAAGACAGTAATAACCCTAGAGGATTGCAATGGAGAGATTGTCTTTAAAACCTTACAAGGCAAGAGCAGAAGTAAGGCATTTAAAGAGGCCTACACCGAGGCCATAAAGGAGTCTATGCGTTCCTTTGACCAGGTGAATTATACATATAAGGGTCAATCCGAAGTTACAGAACCTATAACGGTGAGTTTCAAGGATGATATAAAAAAGCTACCAGAACATACCGAAAAGTTGTCCAATGAAAACAAAGCTCAAGGACTTGAAGAAGTAGATATGAAGCAAGAACCTCTGGTTGTCCAAAAGGCAACTACGGAGAATCAGTTTTACGAGAGTAAGGAGCCTGTTGCTTCTGATATTACAATGGCGGAAAAACCAGCTCCGAAAAAATTAAAATTAAGAAAGCCTAATAAAGATGACATTTTATACGCACAGTCTTTACCTAGCGGATTTCAATTGGTGGATAGTGCGCCAAAAATAAGAATGAAGTTGTTAAGGACCTCCAAGGATAACATCTATATGGTTCACGGCGAAACCAAGAACGGTATCGTGTATCAGAAAGGTGATAAATGGATTTTTGAATATTATGAAGAAGATATATTGATGCAACAAGAGTTGAACATCAAATTTTAGAAATCATATTTTGTCTTCCATCTTTTTTTGAGAAAATCGCTTAAGGCAGCCTCCCTTTGGTTTCTTCCAGGTACGTAAAAAGAACTGCCGGACAGTTCGTCTGGAAGATATTCAGCAGCAACAAAATTATTATCATAGTTATGTGCATATTGGTAATTGTCTCCGTAGCCTAAATCCTTCATCAGTTTTGTCGGCGCATTTCTCAGCGGCAGGGGTACTGATAGATTTCCGGTCTGTTTTACGGTTTGTTGTGCCTTGCCTATTGCCATGTAACTAGCATTGCTTTTTGCGGAAGTCGCAAGGTAAATTGCGCACTGACTTAAAATAATTCGTGCTTCAGGATATCCTATGGTGGCTACCGCTTGGAAGGTAGTGTTCGCGATTACCAGTGCCGTAGGATTGGCAAGACCTATATCTTCCGAAGCAGAAATGAGCATTCTTCTTGCAATGAACTTTACGTCCTCGCCACCTTCTATCATTCTGGCCAACCAATATACAGCTGCATTTGGGTCACTACCCCTAATGGATTTTATGAAGGCCGATATGATATCGTAATGCTGTTCACCAGTCTTGTCATATAGGACAGTATTTTTTTGAACCTTTTTCATCACTAGTTCATCCGTTACGGAAATGGTGTCCGTATCCTCAGAATTGATGACAAGTTCAAATATGTTCAATAATTTCCTGCCATCCCCACCTGAGAGCCTTAGTAAGGCCTCGGTCTCTTTTAATTCAATTTTTTTGGAGGCAAGTTGTTTATCCTTTTTCAAGGCGCGTTCTAGTAGTTGTTCTAAATCTTCTTTTCCAAATGCATTAAGGATGTACACTTGGCACCGAGATAGGAGTGCGGGGATGACTTCAAAGCTTGGATTTTCGGTCGTGGCACCAATTAAGGTAACCCATCCTTTTTCAACGGCTGCCAATAAAGAGTCTTGCTGCGATTTACTAAAGCGATGTATCTCATCGATAAACAGTATAGGATTCTTTGCGGTAAATAGCCCTCCTGCCTGCTTTGCTTTTTCAATAACTTCCCTTATATCTTTTACACCGCTGTTGATAGCACTCAGTACGTAGAAAGGTCTTTTACTTTCTTCGGCGATGATGTTTGCTAAGGTTGTTTTTCCCGTGCCTGGAGGTCCCCAGAGTATCAGGGAAGGGATAATCCCCTTCTTTATCTGATGGGTAAGCGAACCCTGTTCCCCTACCAAATGGGTTTGACTAACATACTCTTCCAAAGTCTTAGGACGTACTCTTTCGGCTAATGGTTCGTTCATAGTATAAAAATAGAACAAAGTTCTTGAAATGGTCTTCCGCGTTCGTACAATATCAATGGATTTCCACTGTTGATATCAGAGGATATGACAATTTAACCGATTTTAAAATTTGGTCAACAATTTGATAAGAGGGGTAGCTAAGGATTATGAACGACAGTCAACATTTTAAGTTTACCAATGCCGTATTACTGGTTCCCTTGGGAGCAGTACTTTTCATTTGGGCTTTTTATTGGATGGAATTGGCAAATGGCATCAACCTAAATCATTTAGGAGTTTATCCTAGGACTCTTTTAGGATTAAGAGGTGTTGTAATGAGTCCGTTTATACATGGTTCTTTAGAACATTTGTATAACAATACTATTCCCTTGGCGATTTTATTAGCGGCCTTATTCTATTTTTATAGAAAAGTTGCTTGGCGCGTTTTGATTATAGGAGTTGTACTATCTGGCCTCCTTACATGGCTTATAGGAAGGCCCTCCTATCACATTGGTGCTAGTGGTATTATCTATGTTCTTGCCAGTTTTATTTTTTTCAAAGGAATTTATACAAGGTACTATCGGCTGGTAGCACTTTCTTTAGTGGTTGTATTTATCTATGGTAGTCTGTTGTGGTATATATTTCCGGTAAAGGAAGGCATTTCATGGGAGGGACACTTGAGTGGGTTTGTTACCGGCTTGTTATTGGCCATATTTGTTAGGGCTACATTGCCGGAGCTTAAAAAATATGATTGGGAACGGGAGGACTATAATGAGGAAGAAGATGAATTTCTAAAACAGTTTGATGAAAATGGTAATTTCATAGAAACTCCAGTGGAAGAATCAGAAGAGTCGCCGGATAAAGTGAAAATTAATTACGTATATAAAAGGGGCAAGAAAGAAGGGGAATCTTAGTCAAGTATACATGCGCTGACGGACTGCCTCATATAGAAAAAGAGCACAAGCCACGGAAACGTTGAGTGATTCTATTTCTCCTAATAAAGGAAGTTTGGCGGTATAATCCGCCGCTTTTAAGATAGAAGGTGAAATACCTTTGTCCTCCGCACCCATGACTATAGCAATATCTTGTTTAAAGGAGACATCATAGATTGAAGTATTCGTTTTTTCTGAGGCAGCTACTACTTTTATCCCTGATGCCTGTAAGTAAAATACGGCATCCTTAAGATGGTCCACTTTTGCAATAGGAACTTTAAATGCGGCACCAGCGGAAGTTTTTATGGTATCCGCAGTAACTGGGGCAGCACCTTTCTTTTGTATGATAATACCGTCCACGCCAGAACATTCCGCCGTACGGATAATGGCTCCAAAATTACGAACGTCCGATAACTGGTCCAAAAGGAGGAATAGCGCAGGCTTTTCTTTTTGTTGCACTTTTTCGATTAGCTCTTCTAAAGTGGAGAAGGCGATAGGGGATATATTAGCAACGGCACCTTGATGATTACCTTTGGTTAATCTGTTCAGTTTCTCAGGGGGCACATAGGAGACATTAATTTCATTTCTTCGAAGCAGCCCTTCTAGCTCCTTGATTAAATCACCCCTTAAACCCTTTTGAATAAAAACTTTGTCAATTTCTTCATTGGTATTTACGGCTTCAATTATAGCTCTAATTCCGTATATCTGGGTGGCTTTATCCATAAATGTAAAAATAAACAAAAACCACTCGGTTATTAGCCGAGCGGTTTAGAATTCTTATACTCCTTTGATTATTTTCCCTGGGAAGCCAAGTCTACAGTATTTAGCGTATTCGCGAATGTTAGAATCTGTACTAAAGAGGATTCTTTTTTTAGATTTAATCCCTTCTTCTTTATTAGTGCTGCAACCTGCATTTTTTGGTCGCTGCTAAACAAGTTTAATAGTTTGGACTTCTTTGTTGGTATATAACTTACCAAATTAGAGTTCAAATCCTTTAAGTAGTACTCGGTAGCATTTGAAAAACGCGCAGGGATAGCATTTACCATAGAATTTGCTGCCTCTTTCCCTTCAACATATTTAACAATATAGCGCTGATATAGGTTGTAATTTGGGCCTGACAACTTTGTTATTAAATAGTCTTGAGTTATTGTTCCGTCTTCATCAATAAAACTTGCGTACTGCAGTTCTTTATCATCAAAAACAACTCTAATATTTTCATCTTTGACCAGGGCCTTGTATTGTTCTTCTTCTAAATTGGTCTTTTTAATTTCAATTTCTTGGCTGTAAGCGTTGAACCTAGAATAAAAAGAACCAAGTAGCTGGTTGTTTACATAGATGTTACTTTTTTGAAAATTATCAACTAAGAAAGGAGAGCCCTTAATTCGTTGCGCCGATACCATTGTTCCAGATGAAGAAGCGTTCACATCGGCATACATTAAATTATGAAGAGAATTACCAGACTGGGTAAATAATGCGTCTAAATCACCGCAAGTGGTTGCCTGTGCTCGTAAATCTCCGGTACTCTGAGATACCTGTGCAAATGTTACCGTTACGCAGATACATGTTAAGATGAGTGTAAGAAACTGTTTTTTCATAGGATTGTGGTTTAATTAATTATGAATCCTTAAGTTATGAAAAAAAAGAGCGCAAGCTGCTGATAATTTAGCTATTATATTTAAAAGAAGGGATTATTATGGATTTCTCGATAAGTTACTCCTTTTCGTGAATTTTATTAAATAAGGATATCAAGTCTTTCCCATTTTCTAAATCTATTTCATTCGATTTTAAATACTTTTTGATTTCATTTAATTCTTCCTTTGAAACAAAGTGTTTGATAAATTTATTTTTTTGTTTCGGAATTTGAACAATGGGGTTTTTATCCTTCATTTTATAGTAATACTCCCTGTAGGTAGTAAACCTGCTAGGAATTGCAGTTACCATTGAATTCGCAGCCTCTTTTCCTTCCGTATATTTTATACGTATTCTTTCAAATAAACTATACTGTTTGGTTTCGTTGACAGAAATTAAATACGTTTCTTCAATTTGTCCTTTTTTGTTTTCAACACTCAAGTATTGCAAAGTTCCCTGAGCAGTTTCCAATTTTACTTTAGCATCTTGTACCAAAGCCTTTTCTTGCTCTTCTTCTAGTAGGGTAGCCTTTAATTCAATTTCACCATTATAAGCGTTGAAACGATAGAAATAATTTCCTAGGTGCTCATCTTCATAATATACCTTGCCAGGTAAGAACTCATCATTGACGTATGGTGATCCAATATCGGAACCAATGTTATACTCAATAAAATCTTTATTGTTACTTACAAGTTGAAATAAATTAGTCATCATAGGTGTAAATTGCTGATGAAAATTTGCGAAGGGATCATTTTCTACATCAGAACCACCAAAATTTGCTACTCCTACCTGCTGTCCGCATATGGATACAGAGAAAAGTAAAACAAAAGAGAACATAATTATCTTGGACGTTTTCATTTTATATAGCGTTAATATGATTAAATGCCTTAATTAAATCTTCTTCATGGTCTAAGTTTATATTTTTTTCTTTGAGATAGATTTTAATTTTCTCCCGCAATTCTTTATCGAATTGTTTGATGAAGCCACCTTTTTTCTGTGGTAAAAAGTCAATACGGTCTACTCCTAATTTTTGATAATAATATTCTTCAAAATGAGCAAATCTACTAGGAATATCTGCTACCATAGAGTTAATAGCGGGTTTACCCTCCGAATATTTTACCGCTAGTCTATGGTATAGTTTGTACTTAGGGCCGGATGCTATTTGCGATAAATATCCATTTTTTGTTTCGTTCTTTTTGTTGATATAGGTGGTAAAACGTAATTCTTTATTTAAATATTTAATTTTGATTTTCTTATCGGGATATAGCCTTTTCGCTTCTTCATCTGGTAAATCTGTTTTTTTAATCTCAATGACACTGTTAAGGGCATTATAGCGAATAAAGAAATCACCTTGCGGCTCGTCCCCATAATAAATTTTACTTTTCACAAAGTTTTCGGTGGAGTAGGGGCTACCTACTGTTTCTCCTAGAACTCTGCTTTTAGCATTGGTTCTTAGTTCCATCAAGACTAAGTTGAGCATGGGGCTACCCCCCTGTGCGGCACCAAATAATCCTGCTTCTCCTGTTGGTGCAGTACTGAGATTTTGAGATTGTAGTGTAGGGGCGATAAAAAATGCTATAAGTATAAATATTATTTTTTTCATTTTTTCTTTTGGATAATGGGTTATATAAATTTAAGAAACGTGTGTGTTTTGTTTAAAGCCCTAGAGACTTAATTTCAGGGGCATTTTTATCGTAATGATAAGCTCTCCAAAAAAATCCATCTTGGCTATATTTCCAAACTATTTCTTTTTCTTTAGTAACTTCCCAAATACCGAAATCACCTTCGGTAATAAGTACGTTTCCGTTGGGAAGCTTCACTGCTCCTGAAACTTTAGGGGAATAGAGTTCATCATTAGAGAACTCCCATAATACCTCGGGTTCATTATTTACGTTAGGTAGTAATTCAAAGGTGTTAGGTAAGTTCAGTTCATAGACCGTTGATTTCTCTAATTCTGCACCGTTAGAAAATATTAACATTTTCCCTTCATCTGCTCCATTTAGTAGGTTAGGGTAATGGTTGTTGTGAAATAATCGCTCTCCTTGAGTATTTTTATAAACGGACGGATTACCAAATCTGTATATTAAATCTCCTCCTTTTCCGTATTGCCCACCGGTGTTCGAGGATGACTCTTCTGAGGTAGTACTGTGGTCAATTACCCAAACCTCACTATAGAAGTTGGCACTTAAATAAATGACGTCTTTTATAGGGTCATATGAGATTGCGTTGCCATGTGTGATATCCCCGTTTTCATCGGTTACATAATTGACATCGATTAGTTGTGGATTATCAGCTACAGTTCCGAAATTGGATTTTGTGCTATCGTGCTCTTGAATAACATGGTCCCAAACATGCCATTCCCAAACGATAGTGTTGGTAACTGGGTCTATTTCTATTAGACCGTCAGGAAAAGTCTCAACGTTTAGTGAATAACCCGCTTCTGTTGATTCTTCAGGGGTCTTGCGTTCCCATATCATAGTAAGGATATTACCGTTCGGTAACATTTCGGCATCGTGATGAAGTATATAGTCATCAGAGGAATAATCAAAACTCCAGGCGATGGTTCCGTCAGCGTTCAATAGTTGTAGTTTACCGCCGAAACCTCCAATTTCTATTTTGGGGTCGGCAGATTCTAGCATGGCCAGAAGTTGGCCGTTGTCCAATAGAAAAACATCATTGCCTAATCGTTCTCCGTTAAGTGGAAAGTCGTAAAGGATAGCCCCATCTTTGTCCATAAGATACACGGAGTTGGCCTTGGCATCATTCACCAAAACATAATTATTATCCATTTTAGACTTATTGAAAAACTGAACAGGGTCTACAGTTTCCACTTCAGGTTCCGCTGGGTCTGTTTGCTCCTGCTCTGGAGAGGAAGGTATTACTACCGTTGGTTCTGTTGTTTCACAAGAATATAGTAGTATGAAGGAGAAAAGTGGCAGTAAATATTGCCTATAGCTTAACTTTTTCATAAGAAATTTTTGATGGTAAGATATTAAAAAAAGAAAGGCCAAACTCTTAAAGTTTGGCCTTTACTCTTATTCTATTGTTCGAATATTTAATTGCAAATATTCAATACAATATCTCCACCAGGCCCCGGTGAACCAGCTGCCGCTGTTTCTCCGGTCGGTGCAGTTAATTCCCAAATATGCTCTGATTCGAAGTTCCCTGGGGTATATGTAAATGTTAACTCCTCTGTTCCGTCAGGAACAACAATATCAAAGTTCGCAGCACTACCTGATTCTATGGTGTAATCAGTAGTTTCACCATCAATAGAAACTGTAAAGAAGGCTCCGTCCCAGCCATCTCCATAGGTGTCTTCCATGTCAAGGTTGTACGTTCCAGTTACCGGTGTAACAGGAATACAGGCTACCCCAACAGTATACTGGTAAGGTGAGCTAAAGTAGGAACCACCGGTGATGTTTCCATTTCCATTGGCAGCTGACCAAGAAGTGCCATCCGTTAAGTTAACAACAAATCTAAAATTAAAGGTATCCCCTCCGTCAAATTGTCCATCGACCAAACCAACTGCAGCCAATGCCTCAGCTAAGGTAGCAGTAAAGTTCGTTTGAGGAAGACCTCTTTCACTTGGGCTAAATTCGCTTGCAGGGATAGTAGTGTAAGCTACTTCTGCTTTAGAATTATCCACACCATCATCTTTGTTGTCCGCGAAAGATACGAGGACGTCTACAGAGGACAATAGGGCACCATTCTCTTCATCTTGTTGCTCTACGGTTACAGAGAAAATCGATGAAGTGTCAAACCTATTGAAAGTACCACTTTCAATGCTTCTTGTTCTTAAGATAGCACTGCTGGTTATACCGTCAATAACATCTATTACAATTTTGTCATCGCTTTCACAGCTCGTGAAAAAGACAGTTGCAAAGGTTAAAAAATATAAACTTAGTTTTTTCATTTTTTCTTTTATTTAATTAGTTACCAACAGGGAAACCAGGTGAAGCTGGGTTAGTATCCCAAAATACTTGAACTGTAACGGTTGTTTTTTGCGCTATGTTCGAGTTCGTGTTAGCTGCATTAGCAGGATAGAAGAAAGATCTGATAAAAGCTCCAGGATCTAACTCTAAATTTGGCTCCATTGTTGTTGGGAAACCTGTTCTTCTGTACATGTTGTATCCATCATGACCGTTTCCTTTAAGAGAAACTAAGAATTGTTCTGCCCATATGTTCAATTTACCTTCATCGTCAGCAGCGTCGAAATCTGCTTCAATAGAAGCAAGAAATGCATCAACGTCAGCCTCTGTAGGTGCCGTAGATAAATCTGCACCTGGATCTCTAGATCCAAAGGTTTGTACTTTGGCGATAGATTTAGCTATACCATCCAGTAAGAAAGGTTTCGCAGCAGCAGCACCACCCGCTGTAGCTACTTCAGCTCTCCAAAAATCAACAGTAGACGCTAAAAGAATCGGCGTTACACCGTTTCCACCACCACCAGCTCCAAGACCAGATTCGGCGAAACTACTATCATCGAAAAGACCACCAACAGGGTATACGCCAGGAATAGTTCTTAATAAACCATCTGGAGGAGTTCCGGCATCATTTCCATGATTACGACCCCAATATCCGTTAGGTAAAGTACAGAAGGTAAATCCACCAGCGGCATAGTGCGGAGGAGGCGCCTGTAATGAACAGTCTAATGTCTCTTCGTTCGGAGGGGTGCCATCTGACCCGGGTACTGTTGCATTTTGTCTGTAGTAGTAGTATCTGATACGGGGATCATCACTAAGATCCATTATTTCCATTAGGTAAATAGACATATAATCAGCACCACCTGTAACAGTATAGTTGTCGGCGTAATCTGGATGACGTGTATCAGGCTGAACTTCATTAGTTCCCCACTGAAACTGCATATCATCTGCTGAATCTTGGATAAAGTTACCAGAAGCGATAATGCTATTAAAAGCGGCATTGTTACCAGTATTCTTGTACAATCTTAATTTTAAGGTGTTACAAGCTAAGATCCACTGATCATAATCATTGTCGTAGAAAAAGTCGTTCTGAGGATCTACCGAACCACCTGCGTTAAAGTTGGCGATAGCACTATCTAATAACCCAATAGCGGCAGCATAAACATCAGCACCTGGGTCAGGAACCGGGTTTAATATATCCGGTGCTTGTAGAGCTTGAGAATAGGGAACATCACCAAAGAAATCCACTAAAAGAGATATGGTGTAAGCCTCGTAGAACTGTCCCATTGCAGTGTGGTTAGTTAAACCAGCCTCATTGGTAAGCACGTTCATATCCTTAATGTTCTGAAGTATCTGTTGATAAGCTTCTTCCCATTCGTTGTCAAAGTTTGCAGGATCATATGCATTTTGGTAATCTCTACCGAACATATTTTCTATTCTTACAACCTCTGCCATAGTTTCTCCCAAAGATTCTGTAAATCTTGCGAAATCCTCTTGAATAACGTTCAAGTAGAAATCGGGGTCAGCCTGTGAAGGGGTCAATGCATTTGGATCTTCAGTCAGATCTAGCTCAGTTGTCTCACAGGAGTTGAAAAGGGCTCCGGCAATAAAAAAAGCAGCTATGTATTTAATTGTTTTTTTCATTATCAAATATTTTTTTAATTAAAATGTTGCTTTAACACTCAATCCGTACCTTCTTGAGCTTGGTCCGTTCAAGTAATCAAAACCTCTACCATTACCAACACCTACACCGGCAACGTTTGGATCAAAGTTAGTTCCTTTTGGTATGTTAATAGCTTCATACCAAAGGTTTTGACCTGATAGCGTGAAACTTAACGATCCAAAAGGTGTTTTGTCCAACCACTTTGAAGGCATAGAGTAACCAAGGGAAACTTCTTGTAACCTTATAACAGAAGCGTCATAAATACCTAATTCATCAGGACCGAAAAGTACGTTACTGAAATAGAATGTAGAGTTGTTTACAGCTACATCGTTAGGTGTGCCATCTGCTTTTACTCCAGGGAGTATAAAACTGTTCAAACGATCTAAGGTATCCGTTGTAAGTCCTCTACCTAGAAGAACAGAAGTAGTTCTACTATAGATATCCCCACCATGGGTATAGTTCATTAAGAAGTTGAAAGAGAAGTTTTTATAATTGATACTATTACCAACATTTAATAACCAATCTGGATTCGGGTCACCAATGGTAAAGGTTCCGTTTTCTTCCGCATAACTACCTGCTCCGTTTACAATGAAGTTGTCGTTTTCATCTCTTTGGATTCTTGAACCAACTATTACACCTAAAGGTTCCCCTACACGGGCTGCATTACCTAAATTGCTAAAACCGGCATATACAACAATGTCCGTATCAAGACCAAGATCTACGACTTCTGTTTCATTAGCGGTAAAGTTTGAGTTAATGCTCCAGTTAAAACCACCTTCTTCTTCGCTCCTGAATAAATCTACGGTTGCATCCAATTCAACACCATAAGAACTAATTTCACCAACGTTAGTCTGTGTTTGAATAAAACCAGTTGATGGATCTAAAGGTCTTTCAACGATAAGGTCTTTGGTAGTCCTTGTATAGTAAGAAGCATCAAGAGAAACTCTACTGTTGAATAATCTGGTCTCCAAACCAAATTCCAGTTCCTCCAAAAGCTCAGGCTTTAAATTAGGGTTACCCAATTGGTCTGCACTTGTATTGGTCGTAACATCTCTTCCAGCACCATCTTGAAAATCCTGTGTATCTAAATCAAGTGTCGCTGCAACAGGATATCCTGTAGGGAAGTTAGCAGAAGTTCCGTATCCCGCACGCAGTTTCATGTAATTGATACCATTTTGGCTCTGAAGTCCTTCAATGAGCTTTGTGGGAATAATCGATAAACTTGCACTAGGATAGAATATTGATCTGTTTTCTTTTGAAAGGTTAGATACGTAATCATTTCTTCCGGATAGCGTTAAGTAAACTTTTCTATCGTAATCAAAATCTAACTGTCCGTAAAGACCTGCTATATTTCTTTCTTGGAAAAATTGAATTTCATCCTGTAATTGAAAGTTGAAGTGTCTAAGCACACCAAAGGCTTGTTGACCAGAACTTGCAACACCATTTTGATCGAACACTTCTCTTCTTGTAGTGGCACCAGCATTGAAACTGAAACCAATTTTTTCGGACAGTTCGTACTGTCCTGTTAAGATAAAGTTATGGTCAAGGATAGTGTTGGTGTTATTCCACGTTTGTAGAATACCACTTTGCGTTGCAACACTTCCGCCAATACCTCCTTTATTTTGGGAGTTGGTATTGTTTTCACTATAAACATCAAGACCAAATCTGTAAGTAAGGTTTAAATTGTCATTAATGTCATACATTAAGGCTGCATTACCGAACACACGGTTGGTAACCTGTCTATTTTGAGCATTATTAACGGTCCATAATGGGTGTTGAATACTATTATTTTGACGATAGTAAACACTACCTCTGGTAATAGGATTTTCAAATGGCAGACCTTGAATGTCCACACTTCGTGGAGTGTAGAAGAGGTTCGCAAACAGAGAAGAACCTGTACCAAATACACTGTTGCCCGTACTGGCAGCAATTGGTGGTGATTTAAAATCTGTATTCGAAAAGTTCATAGTTCCAGAAACGGTGAACTTATTGGAAAGGATTGCTCTACCACCAAGGCCTAGAGTATAACGCTGTAGGTTATTTCCTGGTGTAAAGCCTTCATCATCTAAGTGACCAAAGTTGGCATTGTATGAAACCTTACCATCTTCTGAAGAACCGTTAAAGTTAACGGAGTTACTCTTTACTACACCAGTCCTGAAGAACTTTTCAACACTGTCATATGGCCTCCAATCGTAACGCGCTCCTTGAAATTCTGGGAAAGCTGCTTGAATCGCCGAAGTAGATGTAGAATATGGGTGGGCTAAGGTACCTGCGTCATCAATAGCTGCTTGGTTACCCCAACCGGCTACTCCGTCTCTGTCAAAACTTGGTCCCCAGTTACTGAAGAACCATCCAAAAGCTTGGTCAAAACCATTTCCGTACTGATCCTGATAGTCAGGCAATGATGCTATTTCGTTGTAGAATAAAGAACTTGTAACTGTTATTTCATTTTTTTTTACACCACCACTAGTACCAGCAGCACCATTTTTAGTGGTGATTAGAATAACACCATTACGTCCGGCTGTACCGTAAAGCGTTGCGGCAGCAAGACCCTTAAGAACGTTTACGCTTTCAATGTTGTTCGGGTCTAAATCCAAGAATCTACTAGAACCGTTGTTCCCATTTGTGAAGGCGGAGCCATTTGCTTCATCTCTATTGGTGGCTGAATCTACTGTGTTCGTTCCACTATCAAAAGGAACACCATCAACAATAAAAAGCGGTTGGTTACTACCACTGAAACTACTTAGTCCACGGATAACGATACTAGTACCCGATCCAGAAAGACCACTCTGTGCTGTAATGTTTACACCAGAAGCTTTACCGGTTAGGATTCTACCAACGTCACCTTCAGGTCGCTGCTCCAAAGCTTCTTTGTCAACTTCAGCCACGGCGTAACCCAGTGCTTGCTTTGACTTCTTAATACCTTGGGCAGTAACTACAACTTCCTCTAAGGCTTGAGCATCTTCGGTCATTTGCACGTTTACCGTGTTTCCTGAACCTACAGCTTGCCTCATTGCCTTCTGACCTATATAGGTAAAGAGAAGTGTTTGGCCCTGCGAAGCGCTGATGGAATAATTACCATCGAAATCAGTTTGGGTACCGTTAGTTGTTCCTTCAACAACGATGTTCACCCCAGGCAACGGAAGTCCGTCCTGGTCAGTAACCGTACCGGTAACTGTTTTTTCTTGTGCGAAAGATAGATGCACAATTAACGCCAATAATAGCGTTAACAATCCATTTCGTTTTGTTCTCATTTTTTAATTATTTGAATTAGCTAAGCGCAAAAATCATAATAATGTGTTAATAATCCAAACTAATTTTAATAAAACTTTAAGGATGCAGATACTATTTCAAAGTTATAAATGAAACGGCTATTGAATTTGACTATATATAATGTAACAATATGGATTTTGAGAATTTAATAATATTAGAGGTAAAACTCTACAAAAAATAGGTTTGTTGATTTAAAAAGATTAATAGATGGCAATAAGTGATTGGCCTGACTATTTTTGGTACTTACTAAAGGTCTTTTTTTTGTTTCAAATTGGGGTGTGAAAAAAAGTTTCAAAATAATTAGGCAGGTGTTTGAATTATTAGGAAATATTACTACATTTGCCGACCCTTAAACAAAGGGTAATTTTATACATATTTATATAGTATGCCAACAATTTCACAATTAGTACGAACAGGAAGAGCCACAATTACTAAGAAGAGTAAATCGGCTGCTTTGGATTCGTGTCCACAAAGAAGAGGGGTATGTACACGTGTGTACACAACCACTCCAAAGAAACCTAATTCAGCAATGCGTAAAGTTGCGAGGGTGAGGTTGACCAACGGAAAAGAGGTGAATGCCTATATTCCAGGAGAGGGACATAATCTTCAAGAGCACTCGATAGTATTAGTAAGGGGCGGAAGAGTAAAGGATTTGCCAGGAGTTAGATATCACATCGTTCGTGGAGCATTGGACACCGCAGGTGTTGCCGGTAGAACACAACGTAGATCTAAGTACGGAGCAAAAAGACCTAAGAAGTAATAACACTTTTTAAAAAGAAGAAATGAGAAAAAGACAGGCGAAAAAAAGACCTCTTTTACCAGATCCAAGATTTAACGACCAGTTGGTAACAAGGTTCGTTAACATGATGATGTGGGACGGAAAAAAATCTGTGGCTTTCAGTGTTTTCTACGACGCAATAGATATTGTGGATGCAAAGAAAACGGATGAAGAAAAAACAGCTTTAGAATTATGGAAAGATGCATTGAGTAACGTTATGCCTCATGTTGAGGTCCGCAGTAGAAGAGTTGGTGGTGCTACTTTTCAGATTCCAATGCAAATAAGGCCCGATAGAAAGATTTCTACGGCAATGAAATGGCTAATCAGCTTTGCTAGAAAGCGCAACGAGAAAGGGATGTCGCAGAAATTAGCTGCTGAGATTCTAGCTGCTTCAAAAGAAGAAGGGGCTGCTGTGAAGAAGAGAGTCGACACGCACAAGATGGCCGAGGCGAACAAAGCATTTTCCCACTTTAGATTTTAATCAGAAATGGCAAGAGATTTAAAATATACAAGAAATATAGGTATTGCTGCTCATATTGATGCTGGAAAGACAACAACAACAGAGCGTATACTTTTTTATACAGGTGTAAGTCATAAAATTGGAGAGGTGCATGATGGTGCCGCGACAATGGATTGGATGGAGCAAGAGCAGGAAAGGGGTATTACCATAACTTCTGCAGCTACCACTTGTGAATGGCATTTCCCTACCGAGAATGGTAAACCTACTGCTGATGCTAAAGGTTATCATTTTAATATCATAGATACCCCGGGTCACGTAGATTTCACCGTCGAGGTGAATAGGTCTTTACGTGTTTTGGACGGTTTGGTATTTTTATTCAGTGCGGTTGATGGTGTGGAGCCACAGTCGGAGACTAACTGGAGGTTAGCCGATAACTATAAAGTTCCGAGAATAGGTTTCGTAAATAAAATGGACCGTCAGGGTTCTAATTTCCTTATGGTTTGTAAGCAGGTGAAGGAGATGTTAGGGTCCAATGCTGTTCCTATTGTTTTGCCTATCGGTGACGAAGCTGATTTCAAGGGAATTGTGGATTTGGCCAAAAACCGTGCTATCGTATGGCATGATGAAGGTTTCGGTTCTACTTTTGACGTTATCGATATTCCTGAGGAAATGAAAGCTGAAGTGAAGGAGTATAGAGCTGCTTTAATAGAGGCTGTTGCTGAATATGATGAGGAATTAATGGAAAAATTCTTCGAAGACGAGGATTCCATTACGGAAGAGGAAGTGCATGCGGCGTTAAGAGCTGCTGTTATGGATAGGGCTATCATACCAATGATTTGTGGTTCTTCTTTTAAAAATAAGGGAGTTCAGTTCTTGTTGGATGCTGTTTGTAGGTATCTGCCTTCTCCTATAGATAAGGATGCCATAGTTGGAACGGATCCTGATACTGGAAAGTCTATTTCTAGAAAACCAGATGTTAAGGAGCCTTTCGCTGCTTTGGCATTTAAGATTGCTACAGATCCTTTTGTGGGTCGTTTGGCATTCTTTAGAACGTATTCTGGAAGGTTGGACGCTGGTTCTTACATACTGAATAACCGATCCGGTAAAAAGGAAAGAATTTCAAGAATCTATCAAATGCACTCTAATAAGCAAAACGCTATCGATTTTATCGAGGCTGGTGATATTGGAGCCGCGGTAGGTTTCAAAGATATTAAGACGGGAGATACCATGTCTTCTGAGAAGCATCCTATTATATTGGAAAGTATGGATTTTCCAGACCCTGTAATAGGTATCGCGGTGGAGCCAAAGACAAAGGTTGATGTGGATAAACTAGGTATGGCTTTGGCTAAATTAGCTGAAGAAGATCCTACGTTCCAAGTTAAAACCGATGAGGCTTCAGGCCAGACTATTATTTCTGGAATGGGTGAGCTTCACTTGGATATCATTGTAGACAGGCTACGAAGAGAGTTTAAAGTAGAGGTTAATCAAGGTGAGCCTCAAGTTGAATATAAGGAAGCGTTGACCAAAATGGCTGCGCACAGGGAAACTTATAAGAAGCAATCTGGTGGCCGTGGTAAATTTGGAGATATCGTCTTCGAAATGAGCCCTGCCGATGATGATTTCGTAGGAGATGGGTTGCAGTTTGTGGATGAGATAAAAGGTGGTCGTATACCTAAGGAATTTATTCCATCCGTAGAGAAAGGATTCAAAGCTGCAATGCAGAATGGACCTTTGGCCGGATTTGAAATGGATACCATGAAAGTGGTATTGAAAGACGGTTCTTTCCACCCTGTAGATTCTGATGCACTTTCGTTTGAATTGGCCGCCAAAATGGGTTATAAAGCTGCGGGTAAGGCTGCAGGTGCAGTAATTATGGAGCCAATAATGAAATTGGAGGTTATTACTCCAGAGGAGAACATGGGCGATATCGTTGGAGATTTGAACAGAAGAAGAGGAACGATCAGTGATATGAGCGACAGAGCCGGAGCAAAGGTTGTTAAGGGTACTGTTCCTTTATCGGAAATGTTTGGTTACGTTACTTCCTTGAGAACACTTTCTTCTGGACGTGCTACCTCAACAATGGAGTTTTCACACTATGCCGAGACACCTTCTAATATATCTGAAGAAGTTATTAAAGCGGCAAAAGGAATAACAGCATAAATTTAGGACATGAGTCAAAAAATTAGAATAAAACTTAAATCTTACGATCATAATTTGGTGGACAAATCTGCTGAGAAGATTGTAAAAACGGTAAAGACTACAGGTGCTGTTGTTACTGGGCCTATTCCTTTGCCAACGCACAAGAAAATTTTCACGGTATTGAGGTCACCTCACGTAAATAAAAAGTCACGTGAGCAGTTTCAACTCAGTTCTTATAAGAGATTGTTGGACATATACAGCTCTTCTTCCAAAACTATTGACGCTCTGATGAAATTAGAGTTGCCTAGTGGTGTGGAAGTAGAAATTAAGGTTTAGTAAAGTTCGGTTCTCTATTTCCGAGAATCGTAAGCCGAACAAACACTGAGCGAATTTGAAGTGTCTGTCGAAGGTTAATAAGATTCTGAAACAAGTTCAGAATAAACATGTCCTAAGCTGCGGGCGAGGGAAAAACGGAAAAAATATATTCAGGGTTGAATTATTTTGACCCTATTTTTTTGTTAAAGAATTAGTAATAGTAATTAATATAATTAAATATGTCTGGGTTAATAGGAAGAAAAGTAGGCATGACCAGTATTTTTGACGAGAATGGTAAGAACATACCGTGTACCGTTATAGAGGCTGGGCCATGTGTAGTTACCCAAGTCAGAACCGAAGAGGTAGACGGGTACAGTGCCCTTCAACTTGGTTTCGATGACAAGGCAGAAAAACGTGCTAACAAGGCTGAACTAGGTCATGTTAAGAAGGCAGGCGCTTCTCCCAAGAAAAAAGTCGTTGAATTCCAAGGTTTTGAAGGTGATTACAAATTAGGTGACACCGTTGGTGTAGATCTTTTTGTTGAAGGTGAATTTATTGATGTTATTGGAACATCCAAAGGGAAGGGATTCCAAGGGGTTGTTAAGAGACACGGATTCGGTGGAGTTGGACAAGCTACTCACGGTCAGCATAATAGGCTTAGGGCTCCTGGTTCTATAGGTGCGGCTTCATATCCTGCGAGAGTTTTCAAAGGAATGAGGATGGCCGGAAGAATGGGTGGTGAACGTGTAACGGTTCAAAACCTTAGAGTATTGAAAGTAGTTCCAGAAAAGAATCTTTTAGTAGTAAAAGGTTGTGTTCCTGGTCATAAAAACGCTTACGTAACTATTGAGAAGTAATGAAGGTAGCAGTTTTAGATATAAAAGGTAAAGATACGGGCAGAAAGGCAAACCTTTCTGAGGACGTATTCGGTATAGAGCCCAACAATCATGCAGTATACTTGGATGTGAAGCAATATTTGGCTCATCAAAGACAAGGTACTCATAAGGCCAAGGAAAGAGCGGAGATTGTAGGTAGTACTAGAAAGATAAAGAAACAGAAAGGAACAGGTACAGCTAGAGCTGGTAGTATTAAATCCCCGATTTTTAGAGGTGGTGGACGTATATTTGGCCCTAGACCAAAGGATTATACCCAAAAATTGAATAAAAACTTAAAGCGTTTGGCTAGAAAATCTGCGCTTAGTTTAAAGTCAAAGGACAAGGCGATTTTAGTCGTAGAAGACTTTGATTTTGATACACCTAAAACAAAAGATTTTGTGCAGGTTTTAAAGTCTTTAGGGCTTGAAAACAAAAAGTCTTTAATTGTGTTGGGCGATTCAAATAAAGGCGTATATTTGTCTTCGCGTAATTTTAAGGGTTCAGATGTTGTAACTCATTCAGAATTAAGTACTTACAAAATACTCAACGCAAATAGCTTGGTATTGTTGGAAGGGTCATTAGAAGGAATAGAGACGAACTTAAATAATAAGTAAAACCATGAGTGTGTTGATAAAGCCAATTATAACGGAAAAAATGACCGCGGATAGCGAGTTGAACAACCGTTATGGTTTCATAGTTGACCCAAAGGCCAACAAGATTCAGATTAAGGATGCTGTTGAGGTGGCTTATGGTGTATCGGTCAAAAAAGTTCGTACTATGAATTACGGACCTACTAGAAAATCCAGATATACAAAAACTGGTGTACAGCATGGTAAAACTAATGCGATTAAAAAGGCAATAGTCGATGTTGTAGAAGGAGATATTATTGATTTTTACAGTAATCTATAAAGACAAAAAATGTCAGTTAGAAAATTAAAACCAATCACTCCTGGACAGCGTTTTAGAGTAGTAAACGGATTTGACGCCATTACTGCTGATAAGCCGGAGAAAAGCTTGCTTGCTCCGTTAAAAAAGTCCGGAGGTAGAAACAGTCAAGGTAAAATGACCATGCGCCAAAAGGGTGGTGGGCATAAGAGAAGATATCGTGTTATCGATTTCAAAAGAGATAAACAGGATGTGGTCGCTACTGTTAAATCAATTCAGTACGATCCTAATAGAACGGCGTTTATTGCGCTGTTGGAATATTCTGATGGAGAGAAGAGATACATCGTGGCTCAAAATGGGTTGCAAGTGGATCAAAAAGTTTCTTCTGGTACAAAAGCTGCTCCGGAAATCGGTAATGCTTTGCCACTAAGTGAAATACCTTTAGGAACAATAATTTCTTGTATAGAATTACGACCCGGTCAAGGTGCTGTGATGGCAAGAAGTGCTGGTACTTTTGCTCAGTTGATGGCTAAGGACGGTAAATTTGTAACGGTTAAAATGCCATCTGGTGAGACGAGGCTCATTTTGTCGGCGTGTATGGCAACTATTGGTGCCATATCCAATTCTGATCATCAATTGCTAGTATCCGGTAAAGCCGGTAGAAGTAGATGGTTGGGTAGAAGACCTAGAACTAGACCTGTAGCAATGAATCCTGTTGATCACCCAATGGGTGGTGGTGAAGGAAGAGCTTCTGGTGGTCATCCAAGATCAAGAAACGGTATTCCTGCAAAAGGATTTAGAACTCGTTCGAAGACGAAGAGTACCAATAAGTATATAATAGAACGTAGAAAGAAATAAAAAGTAGAAAGAAATGGCACGTTCACTAAAAAAAGGACCTTACGTTCACTATAGTCTGGAAAAGAAAATCCAGCAAAGCGCTTCATCTGGCAAAAAGTCTGTTATCAAGACTTGGTCCAGAGCATCTATGATCACTCCTGATTTTGTAGGAATGACGATAGCAGTGCACAACGGAAGACAATTTGTACCGGTTTTCGTAACGGAAAACATGGTAGGACATAAATTGGGAGAATTTTCACCAACAAGATCGTTCAGGGGTCATGCGGGTGCAAAAAACAAAGGTAAAAAGTAAGCTATGGGAGTTCGTAAAAAACAAATGGCCGAAAGAATAAAGGCCGAGAAAAAGAAAGTAGCTTTTGCAAAATTGAATAATTGCCCTACCTCCCCTAGGAAAATGAGGCTTGTTGCTGATTTGGTTCGTGGTGAGAAGGTAGAGAAGGCCTTGGCTATCTTAAGATTTAATCCTAAAGAGGCTTCTAGAAAGTTAGAGAAGCTACTGTTGTCCGCTTTGGCCAACTGGCAAGCAAAGAATGAGGATGCAAGTTTGGAAGATGCCGACTTGGTCGTTGCTGAAATTAGGGTTGATAGTGGTGCGATGTTAAAGAGACTTCGTCCTGCACCTCAAGGTAGAGCACATAGAATCAGAAAACGTTCTAACCACGTTACTTTAGTGTTGGGGTCTAAAAATAATATAGAAAGCTAGAATGGGACAGAAAACAAATCCAATAGGAAATCGTCTAGGAATCATTAGAGGTTGGGAATCTAACTGGTATGGTGGTAATGATTATGGTGATAAGCTTGCCGAGGACAACAAGATAAGAAAATACATTCACGCGAGGCTTTCGAAGGCTAGTGTTTCAAGAGTTATTATTGAGCGTACGCTAAAACTTATTACGGTAACCGTTACAACTGCAAGACCTGGTATTATTATCGGTAAAGGTGGTCAGGAAGTAGATAAACTTAAGGAAGAGCTTAAGAAGATTACCAACAAGGAAGTACAGATTAATATATACGAGATTAAAAGACCTGAGGTAGATGCTAATCTTGTTGCAGCAAGTGTTGCACGTCAGATTGAAAGTAGAATTTCTTTTAGAAGGGCTATCAAAATGGCAATTGCAGCTGCGATGAGAATGAATGCCGAGGGTATTAAGATTCAGATTTCAGGACGTTTGAATGGTGCGGAAATGGCACGTTCGGAATCCTATAAAGATGGAAGAATTCCACTATCTACTTTTAGAGCGGATATTGATTATGCTTTACATGAGGCACAGACCACCTACGGTAAGTTAGGGATAAAGGTTTGGATTATGAAAGGTGAGGTTTATGGTAAGCGAGAGCTTTCTCCTTTAGTGGGCATGCAAAAAGGTCAGTCTAAGGGTTCAGGTAAACAAGACGGACCTAGAAAACCACGCCGTAGAAAGTAATTTTTAAAGAAGTAAAGAAATGTTACAACCGAAAAGAACGAAGTTTCGTAAAATGCAGAAAGGCCGTATGAAAGGTAATGCCAGCAGAGGGCATCAACTTTCTAATGGTATGTTCGGTATCAAGTCTGTAGGAGACGCTGCTTTTTTAACATCACGTCAGATAGAAGCCGCGCGTATTGCAGCGACCAGATATATGAAGAGAGAGGGTCAATTGTGGATTAAAATTTTTCCGGACAAGCCTATTACCAAGAAGCCATTAGAGGTTCGTATGGGTAAAGGTAAGGGTGCTCCTGAATACTTTGTAGCAGTTGTTAAGCCTGGGAGAATAATGTTCGAGGTGGCAGGTGTTCCTATTGATGTTGCTAGAGAAGCATTAAGGTTGGCTGCGCAAAAATTGCCCGTAAAGACAAAATTTATAACAGCTAGAGATTATACAGTAGAGAATTAATCGTAGGTAATTATGAAAAAACAAGAAATTAAAGAATTGTCTGTTGAAGGACTTACGGAAAAACTTGCTGAATATAAGAAGCAGCATGCGGATTTAAAAATGGCGCACTTTGTGACTCCTTTGGAGAACCCTTTACAAATAAGAAAGGTAAGAAGAACTGTTGCGAGGTTAGCTACGGAATTAACAAATAGGGAAAACCAATAACTGGTTCTGCTTTATGGAAGAAAAGAGAAATTTAAGAAAAGAGAGAGTTGGGGTTGTAACCAGTAACAAAATGGAAAAGTCCATCGTTGTTGCGGAGGTAAAACGTGTTAAACACCCTATGTACGGTAAATTCGTTTTAAAAACGAAAAAATACGTTGCACACGACGAAAAGAACGATTGTAGGGAGGGAGACACCGTTAAAATAATGGAAACTCGCCCTATGAGTAAGACCAAGTGTTGGAGGTTAGTAGAAATCTTAGAAAGAGCTAAATAAGTTATGTTACAGCAAGAATCTAGACTAAAGGTGGCGGATAATACAGGAGCAAAGGAAGTTTTAACTATCCGTGTTCTTGGAGGTACCAAAAGAAGATATGCTTCTATTGGAGACAAAATTGTGGTTACCGTTAAGGAAGCTACGCCAAATGGGGGTATTAAAAAAGGTGCAGTTTCTACGGCAGTAGTTGTTCGAACCAAGAAAGAAGTAAGAAGACCTGATGGTTCTTATATAAGATTCGATGATAATGCTTGCGTTCTTCTTAACCCTACTGGGGAGATGAGGGGTACACGTGTTTTTGGACCTGTAGCTCGAGAATTGAGAGATAAGCAGTTCATGAAAATTGTTTCATTGGCCCCTGAGGTATTATAAGATAGAGTAAGATGAAGAAGTTAAAAATCAAAACTGGAGATACTGTCAGAGTTGTTGCAGGAGATCATAAAGGTTCCGAAGGCAAAGTGATGGTTGTAAATCTAGAAAAGAATAAGGCTATAGTGGAAGGCGTAAATATGGTTTCTAAACACGAGAAGCCTAGTGCTAAGAATCCACAGGGTGGCATTGTAAAAAAAGAAGCTTTGATTCATGTGTCAAACTTGTCTTTGATTGATCCTAAATCAGGTGATACCACAAGAGTAGGTTATGATATGAGGGATGGAAAAAAAGTAAGATTTTCTAAGAAATCTAATGAAGTAATTTAGTTATGACTTACGTTTCAAGATTAAAGAAAGAATATAAAGAGCGCATTGTATCTGCGCTTACTGAGGAATTTGGTTACAAGAATGTAATGCAGGTGCCTAAGTTAGAAAAGATAGTTGTCAGCAGAGGTGTTGGTGCAGCTGTAGCCGATAAAAAGCTTATTGATCACGCCGTAGACGAAATGACTATGATAACAGGTCAAAAGGCTATAGCCACTATGTCCAAGAAGGACGTTGCGGCCTTTAAACTTAGAAAGGGTATGCCTATCGGAGCAAAGGTTACGCTAAGAGGCGAACGCATGTACGAGTTTTTAGATAGACTTGTTACATCTGCTTTACCAAGGGTAAGGGATTTTCAAGGAATTAAGGCTACGGGTTTTGATGGTAGAGGAAACTACAACTTGGGTATTACGGAACAAATTATTTTTCCGGAGATAAATATTGATAAAATCAATAGAATCAACGGTATGGATATCACCTTTGTTACTTCTGCAGAGACAGATAAAGAGGCAAAGTCATTATTAACAGAATTGGGATTACCTTTTAAAAAGAACTAGTATGGCTAAAGAATCAATGAAGGCCCGTGAAAGAAAAAGGGCAAGGACTGTAGCTAAATATGCAGAAAAAAGAAAAGCTTTAAAAGGAGCTGGTGATTATGAAGCACTACAGAAACTGCCTAAGAATGCATCTCCAGTGCGTATGCACAATCGGTGTAAGCTGACTGGAAGACCAAAAGGTTATATGAGAACATTTGGTATTTCCAGGGTTATGTTCAGGGAAATGGCAAATAAGGGTTTGATACCTGGTGTTAAGAAGGCTAGCTGGTAGTAAAATAAATAAGTTGAACTGGTTTCAGGTTTAGCAAATAGCTAAAAACCGTCACCGAATTATATATAAATGGTAACAGATACTATAGCAGATTATCTAACTAGAGTTAGAAATGCAAGTAGAGCAGGTCACAGGGTTGTGGAGATTCCTGCTTCTAACTTAAAAAAGGCAATAACAAAGATATTATTCGATCAGGGATATATCCTTAGTTATAAATTTGAGGATGACAAAGTTCAGGGAACTATTAAGATAGCCTTGAAATATGATAAGATGACGAAGGAGCCTGTGATCAAAAAGATACAGCGTATCAGTAAGCCTGGTCTTAGAAAATATGCTCCTAGTGAAGATTTGCCAAGAGTATTGAACGGTCTTGGTATAGCCATAGTCTCTACATCACACGGAGTAATGACAAGTAAGCAGGCCAAGGCAGAGAATGTTGGTGGTGAGGTTTTATGTTACGTATATTAACAGAATAAAGAGTTAGAAGATGTCTAGAATAGGAAATAATCCAATAGCAATTCCGGAAGGAGTTACAATAGAAATCAATGATAACATCATTACTGTTAAAGGAAAATTAGGAGAGTTAACTCAAGAATTTTCTGGCGTCAGTGTTAAGGTAGAAGATGGTGAGGCATTCGTGACCAGACCTTCGGATTCAAAGGAACACAAGGCCAAGCACGGACTGTATAGATCATTAATTTTGAATATGGTCGAAGGTGTGTCTAAAGGTTGGACAAAGGAATTGGAGTTGGTTGGTGTAGGTTATCGCGCTAGCAACCAAGGTCAGAAATTGGATTTGGCTTTGGGTTTTTCACATAATATCGTTTTTGATTTAGCTCCAGAGGTTAAAGTTGAAACAATATCGGAAAAAGGGAAGAATCCCATTGTAAAATTAACCTCACATGATAAGCAGTTAGTCGGTCATATAGCCGCTAAAATAAGATCTTTCCGTAAGCCTGAGCCTTACAAAGGAAAAGGTGTTAAGTTTGTAGGTGAAATATTAAGAAGAAAGGCTGGTAAATCAGCTTAATTATAGCATTATGGGATTATCAAAAACGCAGAGAAAGTATAGAATTCGAAGAAGAATCCGTAAGGTTTCCGTTGGTACTGCTGAGAGACCAAGATTATCGGTTTTTAGGAGTAATAGTGAAATTTATGCTCAGGTAATTAATGACGTAGAAGGTATCACTTTGGTAGCGGCATCATCTAGAGATAAGGATATCGCTTCAGCAAAAGGGAACAAGACAGAGATAGCTACCCTAGTAGGAAAGGCCATAGCGGAAAAATCGGTTAAAGCCGGTTTCGATAAAGTGGCATTTGATAGAGGTGGTAATTTATATCACGGAAGAGTTAAAGCTTTGGCTGAAGGGGCAAGGGAAGCGGGACTAAAATTCTAAAAAAAGAGTATGTTTCAAAAATATAAAAACGTAGAGACTGTAAAACCTGGCGGCTTAGATCTTAAAGATAGATTGGTCGGAGTACAGCGTGTTACTAAAGTTACAAAGGGTGGTAGAGCATTTGGCTTTTCTGCGATTGTAGTAGTAGGAGATGAAAACGGAGTTGTTGGTCATGGCCTTGGAAAATCAAAGGAAGTTGCTACGGCAATTGCAAAGGCAATTGAAGACGGAAAAAAGAATTTGATTCGTATCCCTTTGAATAAAGGTACGTTGCCACACGAGCAAAAAGGTAAATTTGGTGGAGCACGTGTTTATATCCAACCTGCTTCGCATGGTACCGGTGTAATTGCTGGTGGTGCCGTTAGAGCGGTACTGGAGGCCGTTGGTGTTCATGACGTACTGTCAAAATCACAGGGTTCCTCAAATCCCCATAACGTAGTTAAGGCAACTTTTGATGCTTTATTACAATTAAGGGATGCAAGAACAGTTGCACAACAAAGAGGAGTTTCTTTAGAGAAAGTTTTTAAAGGTTAAGAAGGGTATTATGGCAAAGATTAAGGTTACACAGTTAAAGAGTAGCATCAAAAAACCTCAAAATCAAAAGCGAACGTTAGAAGCTCTTGGTTTAAAAAGAATTGGTCAGGTGGTAGAGCAT
The DNA here is from genome assembly GCF_002742365.1 of Maribacter sp. 4U21. NCBI lineage: Bacteria > Pseudomonadati > Bacteroidota > Flavobacteriia > Flavobacteriales > Flavobacteriaceae > Maribacter > Maribacter sp. 4U21. The sequence goes on along the minus strand of NZ_MDGN01000034.1, from coordinate 67,549 downwards.
GAAGATACCCCTAATATTCTTGGAATGATAAATAAAGTTAAACATCTAGTTTCTACAGAAGAAGCTTAAATAAATATTTGATGAATTTAAGTAATCTACAACCCGCAGAAGGTTCAGTTAATAGAGATGGTAAGCGCCTGGGAAGAGGCCAAGGATCTGGTAAAGGTGGAACTGCTGCAAGAGGACACAAAGGAGCTAAATCTAGATCGGGTTACTCCAAGAAAATAGGATTTGAAGGTGGACAGATGCCCTTGCAAAGAAGAGTGCCTAAGTTCGGTTTTACGAATATAAATCGTAAGGAATATCAAGGCATTAATCTAGACAGGTTGCAAGCTCTTGTTGATGACAAGGTTATCAAGGAAACTGTTACTTTAGATATTTTGGTAGAGAACGGACTTGTTAGAAAAAATGAGTTAGTGAAGATTTTAGGTGGTGGAGAGTTAAAAGCATCACTGAAAATTTCGGTACATAAATTTACAGCTACAGCAAAAGCCGCTATCGAAGCTGCCGGTGGTGAAGCAATAAGTTTATAAGCATAAACGAGAGCATGAAGAAATTTATTGATACAATATCCAATATTTGGAAAATAGAAGAGCTAAGGAATAGAATACTTATTACCTTAGGTCTTTTATTGGTTTATAGATTTGGTTGTCAAATTGTACTTCCAGGTATTGATTCTACACAATTGGGTGGACTGGCAGATGGCACGGACCAAGGAATATTTGGTTTGCTGAACGCATTTACAGGAGGGGCTTTTGCCAATGCTTCTGTTTTCGCACTCGGAATAATGCCCTATATTTCTGCTTCGATTGTAGTTCAATTAATGGGGATTGCAATTCCCTATCTTCAAAAGTTACAGAAAGAAGGAGAAAGCGGACGTAAAACGATAAATCAGATAACTAGATGGCTAACCATCGGTATCTGTATTGTACAAGCACCGGCTTATCTATATGGCTTAGAAGCTTTTGGTGTTAGAGATAGTGCTTTCCTATTAGGGAAGGGACTTGACTTCATGGTGCCTGCGGTAATAATTTTGGTAACAGGATGTGTTTTCGCAATGTGGTTAGGAGAAAAGATAACGGATAAAGGTATCGGTAACGGTATATCCTTATTAATAATGATTGGTATTATCGCCACCTTGCCTCAATCCTTTGTTCAAGAGTTCATCTCTAGGACTACGAACAATAATGGTGGATTGATGTTCATTCTTATTGAGGTAATTGTTTGGTTCTTGGTTATTCTGGCTAGTGTTCTTTTAGTAATGGCCACTAGGCAAATTCCGGTGCAATATGCTCGTAGAACTGCATCAGGAGGCTATGAAAAGAACATCATGGGTTCCAGACAGTACATTCCTTTGAAGCTTAATGCTTCAGGGGTTATGCCAATCATATTCGCACAGGCAATCATGTTTGTTCCCAGTATGATCGGTGGTGCTTTTGATGATACGGAGTTCGGTCAGTGGATGCAGGTGCAATTTGCTGATATCTTCGGACTAGCATATAACATTCTATTCGGTCTATTAATTATCATATTCACTTACTTCTATACGGCTATTACGGTTCCAACTAACAAAATGGCTGATGATTTAAAAAGAAGTGGTGGTTTTATTCCAGGAATTAGGCCAGGTAAGGAAACGGGTGATTTCTTAGACAAGATTATGTCTTTGATTACTTTGCCGGGATCAATATTTTTAGCTTTACTTGCGGTATTACCGGCAATTGTTGTAAAGCTTTTAGATGTGCAGGCAGGATGGGCATTATTTTACGGAGGAACATCGTTGCTCATTATGGTGGGTGTGGCCATTGATACTGTTCAACAGGTAAATTCATATCTCTTGAACAGACATTATGATGGTCTGATGAAATCAGGAAAAAACAGAAAAGTAGCATAATTTATGGCTAAGCAAGCAGCAATAGAGCAAGATGGGTCTATCATAGAAGCGTTGTCAAATGCAATGTTTCGTGTGGAGTTAGAAAATGGACATGTGGTAACTGCTCATATATCGGGCAAAATGCGCATGCATTATATTAAATTATTACCTGGAGATAAGGTGAAATTGGAAATGAGTCCATACGACCTTACGAAAGCAAGAATTACTTATAGATATTAAGATACAAGATGAAAGTAAGAGCATCAGTTAAAAAGAGAAGTGCCGAATGCAAGATTGTACGCAGAAAGGGCAGGTTGTACGTAATCAACAAAAAGAATCCTAGATTTAAACAAAGACAAGGGTAATTATGGCAAGAATCGCGGGTATAGATATACCAAAACAGAAGAGAGGCGTAATTGCCTTGACCTATATTTTCGGAATTGGAAGAAGCAGGTCTAAAGAAATATTAGAGAAAGCCCAAGTTAGTGAAGATACTAAGGTCTCTGATTGGAACGACGATGAGATAGGTCGTATCAGGGATGCTGTTTCTTCTTTTACCATCGAGGGAGAGCTTCGTTCTGAAACACAATTGAACATTAAGCGTTTAATGGACATTGGTTGTTATAGAGGTATTCGCCATAGATCAGGTTTACCTTTAAGAGGTCAACGTACCAAGAATAACTCTAGGACTAGAAAAGGAAAGCGTAAAACAGTTGCTAACAAGAAGAAGGCTACTAAATAATAAATAGTTATGGCAAAGGCAAATACAAAAGTAACTAAGAAACGTAAGGTTGTTGTAGATTCTGTTGGTGAAGCTCACGTAACAGCTTCATTTAATAACATTATTATTTCATTGACGAACAAGAAGGGTGATGTAATCTCGTGGTCGTCAGCAGGTAAATTAGGATTTAGAGGTTCAAAAAAGAATACACCATATGCCGCACAGGTTGCTGCAGAAGATTGTTCCAAAGTAGCTCATGAAGCTGGTTTAAGAAAAGTAAAGGTGTACGTAAAAGGACCGGGTAATGGTAGAGAATCTGCCATACGTGCCCTACACAATTCAGGAATTGAAGTGACGGAAATCATAGATGTAACTCCGATGCCTCATAATGGTTGTAGACCTCCAAAAAGAAGAAGAGTTTAATTAAGTATTAATAGATTTCACAGAAAGTGTAATTACGATTATCGAAGGATAAGCCTTAATTCATAATCTCACTTTCATAATTTAAGAAAATGGCAAGATACACAGGACCAAAATCAAAAATCGCCCGTAAATTCGGAGAAGCGATATTCGGAGACGACAAAGCCTTCGAAAAGAAAAACTATCCCCCAGGACAACACGGTAACGCAAGACGTCGTGGTAAAAAATCGGAGTACTCCGTGCAGTTAATGGAGAAGCAAAAAGCAAAATACACATATGGTATTTTGGAAAAGCAATTCCGTAATTTATTCTCCAAAGCTAACAGGAGTAAAGGTGTTACAGGTGAAGTGTTACTTCAGTTATGTGAATCTCGTTTAGACAACGTTGTTTACAGAATGGGAGTTTCTCCTACCAGAAGTGGCGCTAGACAATTAGTATCACACAGACACATTACTGTTAACGGAGAGTTGGTAAACATTCCTTCTTACTCTTTGAAAGCAGGAGACGTTGTTGGGGTAAGAGAAAAATCTAAATCCTTACAAAGCATACAGGATTCATTGGCTGCAAATAGCTCAGTTTATGAATGGATGACGTGGAATTCAGAAAAAATGGAGGGTACATTCGTATCGGTCCCAGAAAGACTTCAGATTCCAGAAAATATCAAAGAACAATTAATAGTCGAGTTATACTCTAAATAAACAACACTGATCCAATTATGGCATTATTTAATTTTCAGAAACCCGATAAAGTAATAATGATCGATTCCTCAGATTTCGAAGGGAAATTTGAATTTCGTCCTTTGGAACCTGGTTATGGATTAACTGTTGGGAATGCATTAAGAAGGGTATTGCTTTCTTCATTAGAAGGCCATGCCATCACATCCGTAAGGATTGATAAAGTAGAACATGAGTTCTCTGTAATATCTGGTGTTGTAGAAGACGTAACCGAAATTATATTGAATTTAAAACAAGTTCGTTTTAAGAAGCAAATTGAGGATTCCGAAGCGGAAGTTGTTTCAATATCTGTAAGTGGTAAAGATCAGTTGACCGCTGGGGACTTCCAGAAGTTTATTTCTGGTTACCAAGTGCTTAATCCTGAATTGGTTATCTGTAATATGGATGCTAAGGTTAGCATTAACATGGAAATCACGATTGATAAGGGTAGGGGCTATGTTCCAGCCGAAGAGAACAAAAAGTCGGGAGCTCCAATGGGGACTATCGCTGTGGACTCTATTTTTACACCAATTAAGAATGTAAAGTATAGTATTGAAAACTATCGTGTAGAACAAAAAACCGATTATGAAAAGTTGGTTTTCGAGATTGTTTCTGATGGTTCTATTCACCCAAAAGATGCTTTAACCGAGGCGGCTAAGGTGTTGATACATCACTTTATGCTTTTCTCTGATGAAAGAATTACACTGGAAGCTGACGAAATTGCCCAAACGGAGACTTATGATGAAGAGTCTCTACACATGAGACAATTGTTGAAGACCAAGCTTGTGGATATGGATTTATCCGTTCGTGCTTTGAATTGTTTGAAAGCGGCAGAAGTGGATACGCTTGGAGATTTGGTGTCTTTCAATAAAAACGATTTGATGAAATTCAGAAACTTCGGTAAAAAGTCGTTGACAGAGCTAGAAGAACTTGTTATTAACAAAGGACTTAGCTTTGGAATGGATTTGTCAAAATATAAATTAGATAAGGATTAATAATCATATTTTGCTCCTCGCCAGTCGAGTTTGGTAGCAAGATGATAAAGTAAACATATGAGACACGGTAAAAAAATAAACCATTTAGGAAGAAAAACAGCACATAGAAAGGCGATGTTGGCCAATATGGCCTGTTCCTTGATTGAACATAAGAGAATCAATACTACTGTTGCCAAAGCTAAGGCGCTGAAGCAATTTGTAGAACCATTAATTACAAAATCAAAAGCCGAGAATAATTTATCGGCTGAAAAAGGTACGCACAACAGACGTATCGTATTTAAGAGTCTTAGGGATAAGTATGCTGTTACTGAATTGTTCAGTGTGGTATCTGAAAAGGTTGCCGATAGACCAGGTGGTTACACTAGAATTATAAAACTGGGTAATCGTCTTGGTGATAATGCTGACATGGCTATGATAGAGCTGGTAGATTTCAACGAAGTGTACAACGCGGGCAAGCCTAAGAAAAAATCAACAAGAAGAAGTAGAAGAGGTAGCGGAGCTAAGACGGAGATGCCTCCGGTGGCTGTTGCAGATTCTAAGGCAGAAGCTCAAACTGATACAGAGGCTAATGCAGATGACTCAGAAGAATAAAATGTCAATAAATATTGATAATTATAAAAGGATAAGCTTTATAGCTTATCCTTTTTTTATGTTTTTTTGTTAACGATTAATAAAGTATAGAAAACTTATGAAATATCAATCCAGAAAGAAGGCGTTAATATTATTGGCGGACGGTACCATTTTTTATGGTAAGTCCGTTGGGGATAAAGAAGGAACTGCATTTGGGGAAGTCTGTTTTAATACAGGAATGACCGGTTATCAGGAGATTTTTACGGATCCCTCTTATTTTGGTCAACTAATGGTCACTACTAACGCACATATTGGTAACTATGGCACCAATAAGGAAGAGGTAGAATCAGAAACCATTAAAATTTCGGGATTGATTTGCAGAAATTTCAGTTATGAATACTCTAGGCCCATAGCGGATGCCAGTTTAGAGGAGTTTTTAAATAAAAACGAGTTATTTGCCATATCCGATGTTGATACAAGGGCTTTGGTGAATTATATAAGGGATAATGGTGCTATGAACGCTGTTATTTCTACGGAGGTGGATAATATCGAAAGCCTAAAGAAACAATTGAAAGAAGTACCTAGTATGGACGGATTAGAATTGGCTTCAAAAGTTTCTACCCGTGAGCCGTATTACTATGGAGATGAAAATGCGAAGTATAAAATATCTGCCTTGGATATTGGTATTAAAAAGAATATCTTAAGAAATCTCGCTAAGCGAGACGCCTATATAAAAGTGTTTCCGTATAATACTAGTTTTGATGAAATGGCTTCTTGGAATCCTGATGCGTATTTTATTTCTAACGGACCTGGTGATCCGGAACCTCTTAAAGATGCTATCAATACGGCAAAGGATATCATAAAAACAGACAAGCCTTTATTCGGAATATGTCTAGGACATCAGGTAATTGCCTTGGCTAACGGAGTATCGACTTATAAAATGCATAATGGGCATAGGGGTATCAACCACCCAGTTTTAAATTTGCTGACAGGGAAAGGAGAAATTACCTCTCAGAACCACGGTTTTGCGATTAACCGAGAAGAAACAGAGGCAAATACGGATTTAGAGATTACCCATGTACACTTAAATGATAAGACGGTCGCGGGAATCAGGATGAAAGACAAGAATGTTTTCTCGGTACAATACCATCCCGAAGCCAGTCCGGGCCCTCATGATGCGGACTATCTTTTCGATGATTTTTTTAACTTAATTGCGAAAAACACAAAAGAGCCGTTAGAAGTTTAAATTATCGTTATTTTATTGGGAATTACGGTACCTAAGAGAATTCTTTAAAAAGAGTGTTTCGTATCTTTGCCCACTATTAATAATCAATTTTAATCAAGAAAAATAAGATGAGTATCATACTAAGTGTTCACGCTAGACAAATATTGGATTCAAGAGGTAACCCTACCGTAGAAGTAGATGTAATTACTGAAAATGGTGTAATGGGAAGAGCGGCTGTTCCTTCTGGTGCCTCTACCGGAGAGCATGAGGCTGTTGAACTTAGAGATGGTGGTAGCTCATTTATGGGTAAAGCGGTCACTAAAGCCGTTGCCAATGTAAATAACGTCATTGCTGAAGAAATCTTAGGGATGTCCGTGTTTGAACAGAACCTACTGGATCAAACGATGATAGATTTAGATGGCACACCCAACAAATCAAAATTAGGCGCTAACGCGATTTTAGGTGTTTCATTAGCAGCAGCAAAAGCTGCTGCAAACGAGCTTGGGCTTTCCTTGTTCCGTTATGTAGGAGGCGTAAGTGCAAATACGTTACCTGTTCCAATGATGAACATCATAAATGGTGGGTCGCATTCCGATGCTCCTATAGCCTTCCAAGAATTTATGGTAATGCCGGTAAAGGCCATGAATTTCTCACATGCCATGCAAATGGGGACCGAAATCTTCCATAACCTTAAAAAAGTATTACACGATAGAGGTTTGAGCACGGCGGTTGGCGACGAAGGTGGCTTTGCACCTAATCTTGCCGGCGGTACGGAAGATGCATTGGATACCATTGCGAAGGCTGTTGATAAAGCTGGCTATAAATTGGGCGATGATGTTATGATTGCCCTTGATTGTGCTGCGGCAGAGTTTTTCGTAGATGGAAAATATGACTACACCAAGTTTGAAGGGGATAAAGGTGTTATAAGAACATCTGAAGAGCAGGCACAATATTTGGCTGACCTTTCCGCAAAATATCCTATCATATCAATCGAAGATGGCATGGATGAGAACGATTGGGACGGTTGGAAAGCATTAACAGATAAGATAGGGGATAAGGTGCAATTAGTTGGTGATGATTTATTTGTTACTAACGTGGAGCGCTTGTCTACTGGAATAGAAAAGGGTATTGCTAATTCTATTCTAATAAAAGTAAATCAAATTGGAACATTAACGGAGACTATCGCAGCGGTAAACATGGCTAAAAATGCAGGGTATACCTCAGTAATGTCGCATCGTTCCGGTGAAACCGAAGATAATACCATAGCAGATTTGGCAGTAGCACTTAATACAGGTCAAATCAAGACCGGTTCAGCATCACGTTCTGATCGTATGGCCAAATACAATCAATTGCTTCGTATTGAGGAAGAACTCGGGAGTATGGCATACTATCCCAAGGATAAAGCCTTCAAATTAAAATAATACCTTTAAAAAGCCTTTCTAATTCAGAAAGGCTTTTTTTTGGCCTATTCACAAAAAAAATAACTATCTTTTTACAATTCAATAATTAAAATCCCTCTAATATCGAATATGAATAATTTCCTTTTTGTTGCTGCCGAGAATGATGCCATACCAGATTGTAAAGCGGGCGGAATGGGCGATGTTGTCCGTGATGTCCCTAGAGAAATTTCCAAACGAGGAGATAAGGTCCACGTTGTGGTTCCTTCCTACTCTAGGTTGCATAAATCAGGCGTCTTCAAGATGAATTTAAATTTTCAGCTCAGAGGTACCACTTACACCGCTGAGTTATATGAGGTGGTTCCGAAAAAAATCGATGCGAATATAAAACATTATGTAATCCACCATCCAGAGATAGCCGAGGGTGGTATTGCCCATATATATCATGACGACCCAACAGAGCCATTTTATAATGATTTTGTGAAGTTCATGGTTTTTAATACTGCAGTCGCTGAATCTATGCGAGTAGAGGCTTATGGGTCTTTGGATATTGTACACATGCACGATTGGCATTCAAGTGCTTTGTTATTTTTAAAGAAATACCACCCAAGTTATAGAGGTCTAAGGAAGATGCGATACGTTTATAGTATTCACAACTTGGCCATACAGGGAATACGTCCCTTCTACGATAATTATGCTTCAGTTAATAATTGGTTTCCCGAAATAGAGCTTGACCATAAGACTTTGATGGACCCGCGTTACCAGGATTGTATTAATCTCATGGCTGTAGGTATTCGCCTGGCAGATGCTGTACATACGGTCTCTCCATCTTATAAGGAAGACGTGATGCTTCCTAGTAGAAAACCTGAATTTATTGGGGGGGAAAGTTTGGAAAATGATTTACTACAGGCAGATAATGAAGGGCGGTTGTTCGGAATTTTGAATGCGTCCAATTATGGTAACATTAGAGAAGCGGAAAAGGGCTTGCTTTACAGAAATACGGTCAAAGCATTATTTGGATGGCTTCAAGATGAGTCAAAAATGTATAAAGCTAATTTTCTTGCCCATACAGGTGAGAAAATCATGGAATACGTAGGTAATAGACCCAAATTTATAGTGTCTAGTGTTGCCCGTCTAACAGAACAAAAATTTTACTTCTTCATGCGGTCTCCGGAAGCATTGGAAAAGATGTTAAAACGACTTGATAAAATAGGCGGAATTTTTATGCTCTTGGGAACAGGAGATCCAGGTTACGAAGAACATTTTCGCAACATGAGTTATAAGTATAAGAATTTTATTTTCACGAACGGTCAGTCAGAAGATTTGATAGATTCCATGTATCTAGAGACGGACCTTTATTTTATGCCTAGCCTTTTTGAACCTTGTGGTATAAGTCAGATGTTGGCGATGCGCAACGGGAATCCTTGTTTGGTGCATCATACCGGAGGTTTAAAGGATACGGTCTCACACTTAAAAACCGGCTTCGCGTTCGATGGTAATACCTACGACGAAAAGATAAAGAATATGGTTAAAAGTTTTGACCAGGCCCTTGATATCTGGGAGAACGACCAGCCCAAGTGGAAAAGGATTAAGAATAACGCGAAGAAAATGAGGTTTACATGGGAAAAATCGCTGGATGCCTATTATAAGGATTTGTATTTATTGTAGTTATAAAAGTCTAATTTATCCTAAAAAATATCAGGTGTTAATAATTATCTAAAGGCATCTGTTTAATTGTTAAAACAATCACTTTTCCGTAAATTTACCGTTAAAATCAAATCTAAGTAATTACGATATATGTCAGATAAAGCTACTTTAAAGTACGATGGTAAAGAGTATGAATTTCCAGTTATAAAAGGTACCGAGGATGAACTTGCCATAGATATCAAGCAGCTACGTGGTAGTACTGGTGGGATTATTACCATAGATCCTGGATACAAGAATACCGGGTCTTGCGAAAGTGCTATAACATTTCTTGATGGTGAGCAGGGTATTCTGAGATATAGAGGGTATGCCATAGAAGAACTTGCTGAGAAAGCAGATTTTCTTGAGGTGGCCTACCTATTAATTTTTGGAGAATTACCTAACAAAGAGCAGTTAGAAGCTTTTCACATAGACATAAAGAATGAGTCTCACGTAGATGAAGAAATGAAAAAGATTTTGGACGCTTTTCCAAAATCAGCTCACCCAATGGGCGTTCTTTCTTCCTTGACAAGTGCACTAATCGCTTTTAATCCAATTTCGGTAAATGTAACTTCAAAAGACGAAATGTACGGTGCTATTGTAAGGATACTGGCCAAATTTCCGGTTCTGGTAGCATGGACACTTCGTAAGAAAAAAGGATTACCATTGGATTATGGTGATGACACCTTGGGTTATGTAGAGAACATTCATAAAATGATGTTCAAAAAACCTTCTCAGGAGTATAAGAGAAATAAAATCGTAATCGATGCGCTTGATCAATTATTAATATTACATGCCGATCACGAACAGAACTGTTCTACATCTACCGTGCGTATTGTTGGGTCTTCGCATGCAGGCTTGTTTGCTTCCTTATCCGCAGGTATTTCCGCCTTATGGGGCCCATTGCACGGTGGTGCTAACCAAGCGGTTCTGGAGATGTTGGAAGCTATTGAGGCAGATGGCGGCGATACTAGAAAGTATATGGCCAAGGCGAAGGACAAGAGTGATCCTTTCAGACTAATGGGCTTTGGACATAGGGTATATAAAAACTTTGACCCAAGGGCTAAGATCATCAAAAAAGCAGCTGAAGAAGTGCTTAACGACTTAGGTATTGATGATCCAATTCTTGAGATAGCCAAAGGACTTGCGAAAGAAGCCTTGGAAGATCCGTATTTCGTTGACAGAAAATTGTATCCTAACGTAGATTTCTATTCAGGAATTATCTATAGGGCCTTGGGTATCCCAACAGAAATGTTCACCGTAATGTTCGCTTTGGGAAGATTACCAGGTTGGATAGCGCAATGGAGAGAAATGAGGTTACGTAATGAACCTATCGGCAGACCAAGACAAATTTATATCGGAGAAACCGAGCGTCCGTTCGTTGAACTTGATGCCAGGTAGATTGCTACCTTTTAATAAAAACAATGAAAGCTCTTTTATTTATAAAGGAGCTTTTTTTTGGTTTAAAATCGAAATTAATTTTATTCTAAACTTATCATGCTCAGATTAAATATCAACGACGAGATTTCACCTTTGAAGGCCGTTGTTTTGGGAACTGCTAAAAGTAGTGGACCAACACCAAAACCCGAAGAGGCCTACGACCCCAAGTCTTTGGAACATATACTTGCTGGGACTTATCCCAAAGAAGCCGATATGATACAAGAAATGGAAGCGTTTGCCGCAGTATTTGAAAAATATGGTGTAAAAGTGTACAGACCTGAAGTTTTAGAGCAGTGTAATCAAATCTTTTCAAGGGATATCGCCTTTGTTATCGAGGATAAACTTGTAGTAGCCAATATTTTACCGGAAAGAGAAAAAGAAGTAGAGGCTATTCTACACGTACTAGATAAGATAGATGAAGGTCATATTCTGCATCCACCGGAAGAGGTACATGTAGAGGGCGGAGATGTCATGCCCTGGAAGGATTATATTTTTGTAGGTGCCTATACAGCAGATGACTACGCTGAATGGATAACGGCCAGAACCAACTCACATGCAGTAGACTACTTGAGAAATCAGTTTCCCAGAAAAACCGTAAAATCGTTCGAGCTTAGAAAGTCCAGTAACGCAAGGGAAAATGCATTACATTTAGATTGTTGTTTTCAACCACTGGGAAAAGGAAAAGCTATCTTGCATAAAAACGGTTTCTTGGTTGAAGAAGAATACCAATGGTTGGTGGATTTCTTCGGTAGGGAAAACATCTTTGAAATAACTGCTGACGAAATGTACCACATGTTCAGTAATGTGTTTTCAATCTCTCCAGACACCGTGGTCTCGGAAAAAGGCTTTACCAGATTAAATAATTGGCTAAGAAGTGAAGGTTTTACCGTTGAGGAAATACCGTATGCCGAAATAGCAAAACAAGAAGGACTATTAAGATGTAGTACATTACCCTTAATAAGGGAGTAATTAAAATGAATATGCAGATTACCAATACTATTTTAATGATACGCCCGGTTGCCTTTAGAATGAACGAGCAAACCGCGGTGAATAATTATTTTCAAGAAGATCTTAATTTAAAGAACCACACGATAAACGAGCGAGCCCAAAAGGAGTTCGATGATTTTGTAACCGTCTTACGAAAAAATGGGGTTAACGTTATCGTGGTAGATGATAAAGAGGAAAATGACACTCCGGATTCTATTTTCCCTAACAACTGGGTCTCTTTTCACGCTAGTGGCACCGTTGCCGTGTATCCCATGTTTGCAGAAAACCGCAGAAAGGAAAGAAGAGAAGATATTTTTGATATTTTAGAAGAGGCCGGTTTTCATATTAATAATATTGTTGATTATACCTCAGCAGAAGAAGAAGGTGTTTTCTTGGAGGGCACGGGAAGCATCTTAAAGGATAGGGTGCATCAAAAGGCCTATTGTGCACTTTCAGAAAGGGCGGACGAGCATCTCTTTATTGAGTTCTGTGAAGATTTTGATTGTTTTCCGGTCATTTTTACGGCCAATCAGTCTGTGGATGGTAAACGTATGCCAATATATCACACCAATGTTATGATGGCCATGGCAGAGACTTTTGCCGTCATTTGCTTGGATACCATAGACGACAAAAAAGAACGTAAAAATGTGGTAGCGCATTTAAAGAAGGACAACAAGGAAATTATACGAATTACAGAAGAACAAATGCACCATTTTGCTGGAAATATGTTGCAGGTCATTGGTGCGGACGAAAAACGTTTTATGGTAATGAGTTCCGCTGCCTATAATACTTTGGAGCAAGAACAGCTCAAGGCCATTACAAAACATTGTGAGATAATACATAGTTCTCTGGATACCATAGAAACCTGTGGAGGTGGAAGTGCACGTTGTATGATGGCAGAGGTTTTTTTGCCCAGGGCATAGTATAATAACAAGTGAAGGAGTTTATTAAACGGTTTTTTTCATGCGTTCTTGTTGAAGATTGCTTAACTTTTAAGAAAATTAATCTTTAAATATAGAATCCTGCGTCCCCATGAAAACCCAAAGAATACTCATCCTTGGATTTATTTTATTGGTAGGTATACTTTTGGCTTCCAACGGGGGTCCATCCACTTCTGTATATGAAATAACCACAGCTGAAAAAACGAAAGACGAAGCGGACACCTCTTTTGATACCATGATGCGCGTTCTAACGCATCAGCGGTGTGTCAATTGCCATCCTAATGATAATATACCCAAACAGGGAGATGATAGTCACCCTCACTATTTCGGAATTAGAAGGGGAATGGATAAGGAAAGCTCCGCTGCTACCCAATGTATTACTTGCCATCAATCCGAAAATAATTCATACTCGGGAGTGCCCGGTGCGCCGGAATGGGCCCTGGCACCGGCTTCCATGTATTGGGAGGGGTTGAGTAAAATTGAAATTGCCGAGTCCATGATGGACCCCGAAAGAAATGGAGGTAGGACGCCAGAAGAAACTATGCATCATTTAACGGAACACGAACTTGTCCTGTGGGCTTGGGCACCTGGGGTAAATGCTAACGGCGTGCCTAGAGAAGTACCGCCCGTTCCCAAAGAAGAATATATAGCCGCGGTTAAAAAGTGGTTTAAGGAAGGACATAGTATTCCATCTAAATAAAAGTGATTATGAAAATATCCTTGACGGTAAATGGCAATTCTCATACGATTGATATTGTTGATACCGATACTCCTTTATTATGGGTCATTCGAGACATCTTAAATCTGAAAGGCACTAAATTCGGTTGCGGTAAAGCGGCTTGTGGTGCATGTACCTTACATGTTGAAGGGGAGGCGGTGCGTTCCTGTTCTTATGCTGTCAAATTTGCCGACGGAAAAGAGATTACTACTATAGAAGGATTAGGAACAAAGGCCAACCCTCACCCAGTACAGCGCGCTTGGATTGAGGAGGTCGTGCCACAGTGTGGCTATTGTCAGCCTGGTTTTATGATGGCCACTGCGGCCTTGTTGAAGAAAAATCCAAATCCTACCGATAAGGATATCGATGTTAATATCATTAATGTTTGCCGATGTGCTACCTATTACCGTATGAGGAAAGCGATACATAGGGCAGCTGAGCTTAGTGCATCTCCCGAGGAATCAGAAAACTTAAACGCATAGCTTATGGCAGGTAAGAAAAAATTATCAAGACGAGCTTTTCTGGTGAGAGGAGGTCTGGGCACAGTGGGCGTTTTAGCAGTAGGGACGTACTTGTTCAGAAACCCGATACGTAGGGAAATAGCGGGGATGGTGAATACGGCCGATGCTCCCTATCAAGGAAATACGGAAACTCCGATTATTTGGTTTGAGATAACCAAGGATAACAACGTTGTACTTCATAGTCCTAAAGTTGAAATGGGGCAAGGAACTTTTACAGGGTTAGCGCAAATAGCTGCGGATGAACTTGGAGTTGCTATGGAGCAAATGCAAGTAGTACATGCAGATTCCGCTTCGGGCAATATTGATGCTTTCGCTACAGGCGGCAGCACTTCAATTTCGTCGTTATGGATGCCGCTGCGTGAATTGGCGGCTACCATGCGCGTTATGATTGTAGAGGAGGCTGCGAAAAAAATGCAAGTTGATGTCTCAACCGTTTCTATTGATAAGGGGATGATTACAGCTGCGGATAAGACCATGTCTTATGCACAGGCTGTTAAAGGGGTCAGTGAATGGCAAATCCCCGAAACCCCAACATTAAAACCGGTATCGGATTACAAATTTGTGGGCAAACCTATTGCCCGTGTAGATTTAGAGGATAAGGTTTTTGGGTCGCCCATTTTTGGGATGGATGCTACGATGCCAGATATGCTTTACGGAGCTGTAGTGCGTCCTTCTAGGATAGGTTCGGTGTATTTGGGAGCTGATACTTCCAAAGCCGAAGCCATGCCTGGAGTGGTGAAAATAGTAAAGCAGGCCGATTTCGTAGGAGTAGTAGCCAATTCCTTAATTGAGGCTGAAAATGCCAAGACTGCAATACAAGCGGAATGGAAAAGTAACCAAACGCTTCAAACCGCAGATATAAAAGCAATGGTTACCGTTGGAAAGGGAAAACCTTTCGTCATCCAAAAAGAGGGGAATGCTCAAGCTGTTTTAGAAGAGGGAGAAAATATTATCGTTGCCGATTACTGGAGCCCAATCGGTGCGCATGCCCAATTAGAACCTAACGGGGCACTAGCCTTTGTTACCGAGGATAGTGCAACTATCATGATGTCTACCCAGGTCGTTAATTTTACCCGGAAAGAAATCGCGGATCGTTTGGGTTTTGAAGTGGAGCAAGTAAATATTGTGCCTACTTTCCTAGGAGGTGGTTTTGGAAGAAGGCTTCACACTCCAAATGGCATACAGGCAGCCGTTTTGTCCAAGGCTGTGGGCAGACCCGTTAAATGTTTCTTTACCCGAAAGGAAGAATTTCAAAACGATACGTTTAGGCCGCCCACCCACCATATCATGAAAGCGAAGTTATTACCGGACGGACTGGTTGAAGCTCTAGAGCACAATGTGTCTAGTGGCGACGTAGCCTTTGGGTCCCCAATAGTCCCTAGTATAGCTGAACCTGTACTTGGTGCCGATTTAGGAGCTTGGCGGGGTGGATTGATACAGTATGGGGCCATACCAAATTATCGGGCTATTTCTTGGCGTGTTAAACTGCCTTTTGCTACTAGTTGGTGGCGTAGTTTAGGATTGCTGGCAAATACATTTGCAATAGAAAGTTTTATGGATGAACTGGCTATCAAGGCAGGCAGAAATCCTGCCGAATTCCGTTTGGAGCAGATACAGAACGATGAACGAGGAGACCGTCTGAAATCCGTTATTGAAGCCGTTGTAGAAAATGCTGGCTATACTGATGATGTAATCGATGGCAAAGCTATGGGACTTGCTGTTTCAACCGACACCAACACGCCATGTGCACAAGTGGTAGAAGTGTCCATTTTGGAAAATGAAATTGAAGTTCATAAGGTTACCTGTGCCATGGACCCCGGACTTGTAGTGAATCCGGACCAAGTGCGAGCACAGTGCGAAGGAGCTATTATCATGGGTATGAGCGCAGCCCTATTTGAGAAAATGGAAGTTGAAGATGGTGCCTTGACACCTACCATTTACGGACCTTATGAAATGGCGCTAATGAAACATGCCCCTAAAGAGATTGAAGTTGTGCTGCTTCAAGGTACAGATACTCCCGGTGCGGTAGGAGAACCTCCTCTAGGGCCCATTGGTGCAGCGATTGCCAATGCGGTATTCCGACTTACGGGACAGCGGTTGAGAGAAATGCCACTAAAATTAGCATAGCTTTTCTTTGGGACGAACCTTGGTTTATTAAGATGTTTTAAAGCTGAAATTACTAATGTACCGGGTAACTCCGATAAACTAGTTTTCCCCTTTTTTGGTCTTCGCTAGGTTCCGTATCATACCTCCAAAGATAAAATAGTGGAGCGGTACTATACTGTACCAATATAACCTACCTCGTAAACCTCGCGGTCTAAAGGTTGCCGTTTGATGTAAAACGTTGTTTTCATCAATTTTGAATTCTAACCATGCTTCTCCCGGCAGTTTCATTTCGGCGAAGAGTAAGAGTCGTTTACCTTTTTTATCGGCTAAAAGCACTCTCCAAAAGTCCAGTGCATCACCCGCAAAGATTTTATCAGGATGGGTTCTACCTCTTCTAAGACCAACACCACCTATCAATTTATCTAAAAATCCTCGGATTTTCCATAACCAATTACCATAATACCATCCATTGGTGCCACCAATTTTCCAAATGTTTTTCAAGACTTGTTTGGGGTTGTTTATCTTCACGGTCTGTACATCCTTAAGTACCCCAAATTTGGGTACCTGAATATACTTTTCAAGATTTTTATTAAAACGGCCACTTATCAGACTATCTTTCCAACTACTGACTACTAGATTCTGTTCTATTTTCACAAATGCCATGTCTATGGCCTCACGGTAGGTATGTGGGGTAATCCCTAAAAGATTGGCTAAGCGATTGTCTTTGGCAACCACCTCAATTTTCATGCTATCCACTAAGTTCAAGGCCAAGGTATAAGAAGTAGAAGTCACGAAATATAACCAATAGGAAGAAAGCTTCGGTGTCATGACCGGGACGGTATAAATCCAATTTTTAAACCCTCTAGCATTGGCATATTGATGCAACATTTCTTTATAAGTAAGAATATCAGGGCCGGCAATATCAAAAGAATCGTTGTAAGTTTCTGTATTCCCCAATACTCCCGTTAAAAAGCTAATGACATCTCTTATGGCTATAGGTTGTGTTTTGGTCAATACCCACTTTGGGGTAATCATAAAGGGTAATTTTTCGCATAGATCACGAATAATCTCGAAAGAAGAACTTCCGGAACCTACTATGATGCCCGCCCTTAAAACCGTGAGACTAAAATTGCCTTGGTAAAGTATTTCCTCTACATTTTTGCGTGACCTTAAATGCTTGGAAAGATTGGCATCATTTACAATTCCACTGAGATAGATGACTTGTTTTATACTGGTTTCTCGGACATAGGTATTAAAGTTTTCAGCGGTCTTGGCCTCCATTTCATCAAAATCCGTTGTTGAGGTGCTCATGGAATGAATTAAAAAGTACGCCGCATCCAAATCCGTAGGAAGTAGTCTAGGTTGTACTTCTTTTAAAAAATCGATCTCGACTATTTCTATTTGACCCCGAGTTTCAGCATCTACGGACAAGCGTTCTGCATCCCTTACGGCACAGACCACCTCATGCCCTTGTTTTAGTAGTTGGGGAAGTAGTCGCATGCCTATATAGCCATTGGCTCCTGTCAAAAGTATTTTCATTACTTGGGGATTTTAAACATTTTATAAATCATCAACAGAAGTCGGGGCATTGTCCGCCTTATAACCCAAAAGCTTCTTAAAGAACTTTTGTACCGCTTTGGTGTCGCTTTCCACTTTAATAAAATAGTTGTCACGATATATGGAATAAACCGATGCTTGACCCTTGTAAATGGTAAGCTTATAGTAAGGTATGACCAATGCAAAAGTTTCCAATAAAGACCTGAACCGCACTATAATTCCTTTTGGTCGTATTTCAATATTACAAGTATCTCTATTGTTGTCCAAAATCAGGAGGTTTCTAATTTCGACACTTGTTTCTGTAATAATTAGTTTTGGAGAACCAATGCCACCCATTGTAAAGCGCTCTTTTAAGGTAAAAGGTTTACCTACGGCTTCATCAATTTTTTTGGTTATCGCTTTATTATTGTAAGATACGTTTACTAACATTTTGCATTTTTCCTTAAAGTTAATAAAAGGGAAATCGATACCTAAGGGAATAGCGCAATAAGTGCAAAAATGATTAGTTTTGCAGCCTTAATTACCTGTTTTATGACTATTCAAGAAGTACTTAGTGCCAACGTAAAGAAAGGGATATCCGAGCTTTATGAAATAACGTTGCCCTCGGTAGAATTTCAGCCTACACGTAAAGACTTTGAGGGTGATATTACCATCGTGGTTTTTCCCATGTTAAGGCATATCAAAGGAAATCCTGTTCAAATAGGGGAGCAGATAGGTGCTTTTTTGAAAGAAAATGTGACCGCTGTTTCAGATTATAACGTCATTAAGGGTTTTTTGAATATTGTTATTTCCGATTCGTTTTACGTATCCTACTTTGATACCATTAGAGCGGAAAGAGATTTTGGTCTGGTTACGGCGTCGGACGATGCGGTCATGGTCGAGTATTCTTCTCCCAATACCAACAAACCTTTACATTTGGGACATATCCGAAATAATTTATTAGGGTATTCAGTGGCCGAAATTTTGAAGGCTTCAGGTAAAAAAGTATACAAGACACAAATTATAAATGACCGAGGAATTCATATTTGTAAGAGTATGCTAGCATGGCAACGGTTCGGTAATGGAGAAACACCGGAGACCACAGGCATCAAGGGTGATAAGCTAGTTGGTAATTATTATGTTGCTTTTGATAAAGCGTATAAGGAGGAGATAGCGACTATGGTTGCCGAGGGAATTGATAAAAAGGTGGCCGAAAAAGAGGCTCCCATACTTCTTTCGGCGCAGGAAATGCTATTAAAATGGGAAGCTGGTGATGAGGAGGTCGTGTCCCTATGGAAGACAATGAACGG
This sequence comes from Maribacter sp. 4U21, assembly GCF_002742365.1. Lineage (NCBI taxonomy): Bacteria > Pseudomonadati > Bacteroidota > Flavobacteriia > Flavobacteriales > Flavobacteriaceae > Maribacter > Maribacter sp. 4U21. The sequence continues at coordinate 48,396 of NZ_MDGN01000034.1, read as the reverse complement.
TTGGGTCTATAAAGGATTTGATATTACCTATAAAAACCTGGGCGTAGATTTTGATACGCTTTATTATGAGAGTGATACCTATTTACTGGGTAAGGATGTTGTAGCGGATGGACTCGACAAAGGAGTTTTCTTTAAAAAAGAGGACGGTAGTGTTTGGATTGACCTTACGGATGAAGGTCTGGACGAAAAAATTGTACTGCGTTCGGATGGTACGGCCGTTTATATGACTCAAGATATTGGTACCGCCATACAAAGAGTAAAGGACCATCCGGATATCAATGGCATGGTATATACGGTCGGGAACGAGCAGGATTACCATTTTAAAGTACTGTTTCTAATCTTAAAGAAGCTTGGGTTCTCATGGTCTGAGAAGTTACATCATTTAAGTTATGGAATGGTGGATTTGCCTAGCGGTAAGATGAAGAGTAGGGAAGGTACCGTAGTTGACGCAGATGACCTTATGGAGGACATGACCAAAACTGCAGGGGCTATCTCAAAGGAACTGGGTAAGCTAGAGGATTACTCCGAAAAAGAGAAAGAGGAGCTGTATAAAATGATTGGTCTAGGCGCCTTGAAATATTATATTTTAAAGGTAGATCCTAAAAAGCGCATTTTGTTCGACCCGGAAGAGTCGGTAGATTTTCAAGGAAACACAGGACCTTTTATTCAGTATACCTATGCCAGAATCCAATCCATACTAAGAAAAGCCAATGAGACAGGTGTAGACCTAACAATGGTACCTGATGCCGCACTGATCTTGCATCCAAAGGAAAAGGAATTGATCAAACAATTACAGCAGTTCCCTGATACCATTCAATTAGCGGCAGAGAATTACAGTCCGGCCTTAGTGGCCAATTACACCTATGATTTGGTCAAGGAATTCAATTCCTTTTACCAACAGGTTTCCATTTTAGGTGAAACAGATTCCGCGAAAAAAGTGCTTCGGGTTCAACTTTCCCATAAGGTCGGGGAAACGATAAAAACGGCATTTAGCTTATTGGGGATAGCAGTTCCTGATAGAATGTAAAATAAAACGCCACTCTAAAGAAGAGTGGCGTTTCACTAACCAACCATAAAATGAACGCAGGTACGTCCATACTCTTATGAAGCTTACGCCTCCAAAGTCTTTTCGCTTTGTGATACCGCTAAACCATATATAACTAGACCAAAGCCGATTTTATTTATTGCGTCTCCAATGTTATATACTACATTCAGATCTAGACCTCCAAAAAGCCCTTCATACCAACCTGGAGTTCCTGCCATATAGCCTATTGGATAAATTGCCCAGCCCACAAGTACAAACCAACATAAAGTTTTGTGAGCCTTCAATACGGATCCACCAGCTTCCACTGCCAATTTTTTCGCCTTTCCTAACCAGATATCGTATACAATTACAAAATAGGCTATTCCAGAAATTAAGCCCCATAACCAAGCTTGGTCCCTGTATACGGCTTCTCCTAAATATCCGGTGACCAACATAATAACCGATAATGCGATTAGTCTCCACATTAAGGAAGTTTTTGCGCCTGCCACTCGTAGAATAAGGAAAAATTCAACACACATTAACGGTACCGTTAAAATCCAGTCTACATATCTAAAAAAGGTTGGGGATTCTGCGAAACCAGACCAGTAATCCCTCATATACCAATAGTGAACGGCTGCAATAAAGGTAATTAAACCAGAAACCAATATTGAAGTACGCCATTTCCTATCAAAACTGTTCATTGAAAGAAAGAAGAAAGCAGAAGCGGCCATCATGGCCATGCAGCCCACGAAGAATGTGAACCCAACATAATCATCTGTAGCCAGTTTGGCCACTAGAGAAAAAGAACTCATTAAATTTTCCATAATTTTTAATTTTTTTTATTTTGTTTAGGTAAATTTATAAAAAGTTAAACACTTATTGTTTAATTAAAATGTTAAATGTTTAAACAAAAGTTTAAATAATTATGATATATGAAAAAAGAGAGCACTGAAAATATCAATTTGAGCAGTTTTATAATAGTAGCTACTTTTTTCGCTCTTTGGGTGGCCGTATTTTTTGAACCTGCTATAGAGGATGTTTTAGCTTATTTTTTGATTTTAACTTTTGGTATCCTTCATGGAGCCAATGATATAAAGTTGCTTCAAAAAACGAACGTGGCCATCAATACCAAAATCGGTTTTGTGACCACTTTGGTTTATTATATACTTTTTGTAGGCACAAGTATTTTGTTCTTCTTTTACCTTCCTTCTATTGCTTTGTTACTTTTCATTATTTTTAGCGGATACCATTTTGGAGAGCAGCATTGGGTTTCAAAAATAACCGGACAATCTTTTTTCAATTCGGTGCTATTTCTGGTGTATGGTCTGTTCGTCCTGTTCTTGATTTTTAATGCGCACGCTATCGAGGTTTCCGCAATTATCACTGAGATTTCTGGAAGGAACATACCTCTGGGTTACTATGGTTATGCACTAAAGTTTTTTGGAACGGTAACCATATTAATTGTTGCTTTTGGTTACTTTAGAAAAACGTTGTTGTTCAATTTTCCTAAGCAGGCTTTTTACTTATTGGTCTTGTACATCGTATTTCATACGGCTTCTCTCTTATGGGCATTTGCTATATATTTTATTTTATGGCACTCCATACCATCTATGGTTGATCAAATCAAATACTTATATGGTAATTTGAGATTGACCAACGTTAGACGTTATGTGCTGTCATCGTTACCTTACTGGACGATATCAGTCCTTGGAATAGGTATTATACTCTTTCTGTTTAGGGCAGAGGTGAATACGTCCTTGGCTCTATTTTTCTCTTTTTTGGCAGCTATTACTTTTCCTCACGTGTTGGTTATAACAAGACTGAATAGAAAGTAATGTTCAGGTTCAGCTAGAAATACACCCTAAAACTGGCATTTGGGGTTACCCCTAAAGAAACCCGCTGAATTTGCTCTATCTCATTAGCATCGCTCAAGCGATAGTAGGTGTTCAATGTATTTCTTCTATTGGTAAGGTTTAGAATAGATGCGCCAAATGAGGCTTTAATTCGCTTATTTAAATTAAAATCATAAATAGCGGAGGCATCCATCCTAAAATATTCGGATATACGACTACTATTGGGCTCCCTGTAATTAATCTCATTGGGAAAAACAGTCGTATCGATAGGATTGTCTTCGTCCGGTTCCGTAAAAGGTCGCCCGGAGCGGTAGTTCAATCCAAAGCCTATCTTAAGATTGCCGTAGGTGTAATTTCCGGCAAGGGTTATGGCGTGTCTTATGTCTAAATTGTTGGGGAAACTTGGTGGTTCCAAAGTTTCAAAAGTATAGTTGTTCAAGTTATAGGTATAACTTAACCATGCGCTATAATAATTGTTTTTTTTATTGATCAGTACCTCAACACCCTTATTGGTATATGCGCCTATTTCACCGTTGAACTGACCCTGATTCTGAAATCCTTGTGTATTTACGTTGATTCCTTGTACTTCTTTAAAAAAACCTTCTATACCAAAGTAAAAGCTATTCTCGTCATAGTTAATACCAAGCGAGGCCTGTTTGCTTGTAGTGACCGGTAATGTAGATTCATCTGCTAAAACCCAACGGCGTTTTTCTATGCCTAAGAAATTCTGTTCTAAATCTATGATTTGGTTGGTGCTCTGACTCTTAAATTCGCCTAACAACTCCGTCTTAAAATGAGGTGCCAATTCATAACTTATATTTAACCTAGGCTCCAAACGAAGCTTTTGAAACGTATTTACGTTTTCTATATAATTTAGCCTAGCACCCGCCCTAGCTACCAGTTTTTGGTTCGCAGAATTGTAGTTCATTTCAGAGTAAAGCGAGTGCGTGTAAACCACTCCTTTAATATCACTTATGAATGTTGGTTCGTTTAATTCGGTTGTATTTTGAATACCTGTTTCAACTACTTGATAGCCGTTTGTCCATTGCAGACTTTCATTAAACTTGTACTTTGTGCTTAGTTTGGCACTCTTTTCTACTACACGATTATTCTGAACGAGACGCTGTCTGGCCTCGTTAGAAATACTCAGGGCATTTAGACGGTATCTAGTGTAATAAAGATTTAGGTTTGATGAAAACCTATCCGTCCAGTCGCTCTCTAGCGTTCCTCCAAAAGAGAGATTGGTCTGATCTAAATTACTTTCTATAGAACGGTTACAGGTTTCATTGCTCTCTAAGTAATCCAATCTATTATCAATACTTATTAGACTTAGACGCACTCTTTGGTATGGATTAATATCGTAGAGCACTTTTCCTGTAAAATCATAAAAGTAGAAATCACTATCGGTCTCTATTTCACTGTCTTGGAATGCTTTTTCCGAAAAGTTATTGTATGTTGGTGTATTCAAAAAGTCCGTGTAGGAACGTCTGCCAGAAAACTGGACGGCTAAATTTTCCTTAATCGGAATTTGGGCATAGGCATCTCCACTGATCAAATTAAAACCGGCTCCTCCAAAAATGGTAGTTTCAATCTTGTTTTTTGTTCTCATGTCCAAAACGCCGCTGACTCCATCACCGTATGTTGCACTAGTTCCATTTTTTATTACCGATATTTTATCGGTCAGATAGGGGTTAAACGCTGATATTAATCCAAAAAAGTGACCGGATTGATACATTTTTATCCCATCCCACAGAATAAGGTTTTGGTCATTTGTACCTCCTCTGATATTAATGTCGGATACCGTTTCGTCAACACTTCTAATACCGGGAAGTGCCTGTATAGTTTGGAGAATATCAGGTACAATAAGTCCAGGTAAGATTCCAAATTCTTCAGTGTTCAGTTGCACGCTTCCATCTTTTAGTTTGGCCAAACCGTCCGTTAGGAATTTATAGACGATAACCTCGTCCAATTCTTGATAATTCTGCGCAAGAGCTAATATTTTGCATGGTTGGGCTTGCACAAGTTCCTCTGCCGTAATAAATAAGGTTTTAAACCCCAGATGCTTCACTTGTATTATGGACTTCCTAGGAATATTCGTAAAAGAGAAGGAACCTTCTGAATTGGTCACTGTAGCAACGGTACTCCCTAAGACCTGTACAGAAGCTCCGGGAATGGTATTACTTTCATAGTTGTCCAGCACCTGAGCACAAATATCTACGGTGGTGCTTTTGGAAATGGAATAGTATCTACTATTTAGTTTTTCAATCTTTAATTGGGTTTGCTTTCTAATGTCATTTAATATGACCTCTAGGTTGGAATCGTTCGGAAAGGAAACACTTATTTCTTTTAAGTCCTCGTCTACGTAAGAAAACTTAATGCCATAGGTAGACTCTAATTCCTGTATTAGCGTGGTGACCGCAATTTTAGAACTGGCCGTATCTTGGGCTTTACTATTGCCCCAGAAGAGTAATAATAGAAGAGAGAGTAAATAGGATGTGAGCGTATTAAGGTGCGCTTTCCCCATAGAACAGCACTTTATTCCCCTCTAATTTAAACTTTATCTGAAGAGGAACACTGATACTTCTAAGGGCAAGCTCCTTATCCGTATTACTAAAGGTTCCGGTGAACAGCTGTGCTGTATCTATATTTTTTGTTTCAATGGTGGTATTGTGCTGACGTTCAAATTCATTAAAAACATATGAAAGCGGAATACTTTTAAAAGTACTTTCATTGTTTAACCAAGAAGGTGTAGTATTTACAGCAACTTTGGACTGGGTAATTTTCCCGTTTACGGATAGGAAGGAGTTGCCTGCAGGTAATATTATTTCTTTACCGTTATAAGTAACGCTTACTATGCCCTCGTAACAGGTGGCCTCAAAGAAGCCCTTTCTGTTTTCAACATTAAATTGAGTTCCGAGAACGCTAACCGCTCCTTGGTCTGTGCTTACCGTGAATTTTTTTCCTTTGGCCACTTTAAAAAATGCCTCTCCCTTTAAGGAGATATTTCTTTCTTCATCCCAGTTCTTTTCACTATATGATAAGTGCGAATCTGAATTTAGGATAACCTCAGAGCTATCGGGAAGCATAATTTCTTTACTTTCCGCATATTGGGTAGTTATAGTCCCGTCCAAAGTATTCAGATAAAAGTAAGAACCTGCTAATAGCACAGCAACTGCGGCCGCAATGCGTAAAAAGCTTTTGAAAGGAGTTATGCTAACCACCTTAGGCCGCTTTTGAGCACGACGCTCTCCAAGTTGGGCCCAAGCTTCCTCTACATTATAATCAGGTGCCTCTATCCTTTCAGAGGAATCCATAATTTTCTTGTAAGTAGCATACGCTTCAGATTGCTTAAACTCTTTGAATTCTGCATCTGTAAGCTCATTATTCAGCCATTTTGCTAAGTAATTTTCTTGCATTAATTCTAGCTTTATACTTTAATAACAACTTAATTTTAAAAAACCCTACTTTCTTTTGGAAAAATTATTTTTATCAACCATCAACCATCAACCATCAACCATCAACCATCAACCATCAACCATCAACCATCAACCATCAACCATCAACCATCAACCATCAACCCTTGTCCTGAGCGTAGTCGAAGGAATCAACCATCAAATCCCATCAATCTTTTCTCGTAAACTTTTTAAGGCCAGGTGCATTCTTTTTTCGATTGCTTTGACACTTACTCCTTCTAGCTCCGCAATTTGGGCGTATTTCATTCCATCAATTCTATTCAATAAAAAAGTGGAACGTTGATTTTCCGGTAGACTGTTTAACGCCATTTCCAGTTTTTCTTCAAACTCGCGCTCCTCTAATAAAAATTCTGGGGTCTCGTTTGTGGTTTTTAGGGTTTTATTCGCATACTTTAAACGAACTTTTTCTGCCTTGATAACATTCAAGTATAGATTGTTCGCTACAGTGTATAGATATGATTTTGCTTTTTGCGGAGGAACCTTAGTGCAATTTTCCCATAGTTTTACAAAGGCTTCCTGAACCGCATCGTGGGCTTTTTCTTCATTTCCGTACTTATAAAAAATATGATTGAAAATAGTTTTGGCGTTTTCTTGGAATATAGTGCTGTATATTCTCTCTTCGCATACGTCCTTGTTGAGGTCTACTTCCAAAAGTTGGGTTTTTTTCAAAGATATTTGAAAAAAATTAAAAAAACGGGTAGGGTTTTTTTAGAGTAGGTTGTTTTAGGGTGGTACGAACTAATAATACCAAATCGTTATGAAAAAGTTTTTGAATTATGCAGCGTATATAAGCTTATTTGTCGTTGCACTGAATTTTACGTCTTGCCAAGATGAATTTGAAGAGATAAACACAGGAGAGGAGCCACAAGCCATAATGGCAAATTCCTCAACAGCTACCCTCGTGAAGAACACATCCACTAATGACGGCTCTTTTGATAATATAGTAGACGGAGCCAGTTGTTTTGATATTAAGTTTCCCTATACCGTCACGGTAAACGGAATTGAACTGACCATAGATACTAGGGAAGACCTTCATATAATAGAGGAAATTTTTGACGCTATCGATAATGATGAAGACTTTTTAGAAATTCTCTTCCCCATTACGATTACTACCGGAGATTTCACGGAAATTACTATAAACGGTATTGAAGACCTGAGGGAACTTGCTGCGCAGTGTAAGGAAGGTGGAGAGGATGATGATATTGAATGTATAGACTTTGTTTACCCAATGACCTTGTTCACTTTCGATATTAATCTGCAGCAAACGGGAAGTGTCTTAGTGGAGAGTGATAGGGATTTAAGAAGGTTCTTTGGAGGTCTTGACGACAATGACCTTGTAAGTTTTGACTTTCCTATTTCTTTGAAATTGTATGATGGTACTACGTTAGAGGTCAATAGCAATGAAGAACTGGTTAGGGCCATAGAGAATGCGAAAGATGCTTGTGACGAAGATGATGATGATGATTACAATGATGATGATTTTGATGAAGAGCGTTTGGATTTCTGCTTAACGGAGTGTCCATGGTATGTTAAGGAGATAAGACGTAACGATGTAAAGCAAACTGCGCAGTATATAGACTATATCTTCGATTTTATGGAAGATGGTACCGTAAATGTAAAGGATAGGGCAGGTATGAATGTTACAGGTACTTGGGAGTCTAGAGTAGGTGATAACGGAGCCGTCCTAGTGATGGAATTTGAAACCTTGGTAGATTTTACCTTAGAGTGGCAAGTTTACGAAATAGATGACCATAGAATAAAGCTCTTTAACGGCGAAAGCAATAGAATCGTAATGAAGCAAATTTGCGAGGAAGATGTAGTGCCTGCAAATCCGGATACATTGCGAGAAATCCTTAGGGAGTGCGAATGGATCATCAAAAAGGTGAAGAACCAAGGTGAGGAAATTGATAGGCTATTAGGTTATGAGTTTAAGTTCATGTCGGAAGGGGTGCTAACCCTTAGTAACGGAATGAATACTTCCGAAGGTACGTGGGAAATAGGTTTTAACGAAGAGCAAAAATTAGTTATGGCCATTACCATGGGAGATGAACCTGGAGTTAGCTTTGAATGGCCCGTCCGCGATTTAGCGAACAAGAGACTAAAGTTTGAAGTTGAAGAAATAGGTTATGAATTAGTACTCGAACGTAATTGCGATGATAACGAGGATGACCGCATTGTTCCCCAAATAAGGGAGGTTTTGATCAATGGTGATTGGAGCGTAACTACTTATATAGAAGGGGATATTAATAAAACCGAGATTTATGGAGGTTATAGCATTCAATTGATGGAGGACCACCAAATTTCTATCAAAGAGGGTGGAGAAGCTTTTGGCGAGGGACTATGGAGAGTATTCAGGAATAGTGAAGAACGATTAAAAGTGTATTTGAATTTTGGAGCTAACATGCCTTTTGACGAATTAACCGATGATTGGTTATTTGTCTCAATGACCAGCGTTAGCCTTGAACTAATACGCTTAAACGAAGATGGTACAACAGACATCTTGATTATGGAAAGATAAGAACATCCAAAAATACACCGCCAGCAGTAAAGAGTTGGGCCTCGTTGGTGGTGTTGATGGAGGTTTATAAAAACTGGGAATTTTCATGAAAATGTAACACCTTTTTTGCCCCACATCCCAGAGAAAGAGCACCCTTATAGCGGGTGCTCTTTTGTTTTTCAGATTTTAGCCTACTTCTTAGAGACTTACAACTGATATTCTTAAATTTGTTCTCCTTGTAAAATCTCAAAAAAAGATGTTTGATAATTTAAGCGAAAAGCTAGATAAAGCCCTTCATGTACTCAAAGGACATGGGCAGATTACGGAGATTAACGTAGCAGAGACCACTAAAGAAGTACGACGCGCTTTATTGGATGCCGATGTTAATTTTAAAATAGCCAAGGAATTTACCAACAGGGTTAAGGAGAAGGCACTTGGTCAAAATGTCCTAACGACCTTACAGCCGGGCCAGTTAATGGTTAAAATCGTAAAGGACGAACTGACCCAACTCATGGGTGGGGATTCTGAAGGGATTAATCTATCAGGAAACCCTTCGGTGATTTTAATGTCCGGACTCCAGGGTTCTGGTAAAACCACATTTTCCGGAAAACTCGCCAACTTCCTTAAAACTAAGAAATCTAAAAATCCATTATTGGTTGCCTGTGACGTTTATCGTCCTGCGGCAATAGACCAGTTGCACGTAGTCGGGGAGCAGATAGGGGTTGCCGTGTATTCGGACCGCGATAACAACGATCCTGTGGCAATTGCAAAGGCCGGGATAGCAAAAGCCAAATCAGACGGACATAATGTGGTCATCGTGGATACAGCAGGTCGTTTAGCTGTTGATGAAAAGATGATGGATGAGATTTCCAATATCCATAAGGCCATTAGTCCTCAAGAAACACTGTTTGTCGTAGATTCTATGACAGGTCAAGATGCCGTAAATACGGCCAAGGCCTTCAACGATATTCTGAATTTTGATGGTGTTATCCTGACCAAGTTAGATGGTGATACGAGAGGTGGAGCGGCTATTTCCATTAAATCCGTTGTAGATAAACCCATTAAATTCATTGGTACAGGAGAAAAGATGGAGGCGATTGACGTGTTCTATCCCTCACGTATGGCCGACCGTATTCTGGGTATGGGAGACGTAATTTCTTTGGTGGAAAGAGCGCAGGAACAATTTGATGAAGAAGAAGCGCGTAAGATTCAAAAGAAGATCGCCAAAAATAAATTTGGTTTTGATGACTTCTTAAGTCAAATACAGCAAATTAAGAAAATGGGGAATATGAAGGACCTTATGGGTATGATACCCGGTGCCGGAAAGGCCCTAAAAGGTCTGGATATTGATGATGATGCTTTTAAACATATTGAAGCAATAATACATTCCATGACCCCGGATGAGCGGTCCACACCTTCTAAGTTAGATGCAAGCCGTAAAAAACGCATAGCCAAGGGAAGTGGTAGAGATGTAAAGGAAGTGAATCAGTTGCTTAAACAATTTGATCAGATGAGTAAGATGATGAAAATGATGCAAGGCGGTGGCGGCAAGAAGATGATGCAGATGATGCAGAATATGCGTTGATTTGTTAATAGTTAGGAAAAACTTTAAAAAATAAAATGGAAATTCTTGACGGTAAAAAAGTATCTAACGATATTAAATCAGAAATTGCTGCCGAAGTCGCAAAAATGAAAGAACGGGGAGAGAAAGTACCCCATTTGGCAGCCATCATCGTGGGTAATGATGGTGCTAGCCTTACTTACGTGGGCAGTAAAGTGCGTTCTTGTGAGCGTGTAGGCTTTGAATCTACTTTAGTCAAAATGCCAAGTACTACCTCGGAACAGGAACTTCTGAAGAAAATTAACGAACTGAACGATGATGCCAATATTGATGGTTTTATCGTTCAACTTCCCTTACCGGAACAGATAGATACCCAAAAGGTGATTATGGCCGTTCACCCAGATAAGGATGTAGATGGTTTTCATCCTACGAACTTTGGTAAAATGGCTTTGGATATGAGTACGTTCATTCCTGCAACACCTTTCGGTATTTTAGAACTATTGGAACGCTATAATGTAGATACCAAAGGAAAACATACGGTTGTTATTGGTAGAAGTCACATTGTAGGTAGGCCTATGAGTATTCTTATGGGGCGTAAGGGATGGCCAGGGAATTCTACAGTAACGCTTACACACAGCCACACCAAAAACATAACACAGATTATATCCCAAGCGGATATTGTTATTTCTGCACTAGGAGTCCCTAATTTCCTAAAAGCGGAAATGGTGAAGGATGATGCCGTTGTTATTGATGTGGGCATCACCAGAGTTCCGGATGATAGCAGGGAAAGAGGATACTATATAACAGGAGATGTAGATTTTGAAAATGTAAGTAAAAAAGCATCTTACATAACCCCGGTGCCCGGAGGTGTAGGACCTATGACGATTGCTATGCTCCTAAAAAACACCTTGCTTGCAAGAGAAAGACACAGAAATAGAGAATAAAGCCCGAAAGGGCTTTTTTCATACCCCTTTTTAACATTTAAAAGTGTAACGTACAGTTTATTATATAGTCTAACGCGTAACTAAAATCAAACAATACCTTATGAATGGAAAATCAAGAATTTTAAGCGTAACTGGTGTAGCTGCTCTTTTTCTAGCTATTGGCTGCAAATCAGAAGTAAAAGAGGCTCCCGAGAAGGAACTGACATCCGGTATTCTCAAGGAATATATGGACACCTCAGTTGAACCTGGCAACGACTTTACGGGCTATGTAAACGGCACCTGGGTAAAGAATACGGAAATCCCGGCAGACAAATCGTCCTATGGAGTAGGCTATATTGTCCATGAAGAGTCAGAAGAGAATGTAAAGAAGATTATTGAAGAATCTGCATCCGGCGATTTTGAAAAAGGTTCTGATGAACAAAAGGTAGGAGATTTATTTCAGTCCTACATGGATATGGAGAAAAGAAACGAACTTGGCGTTACTCCATTAAAAGCTGAATTCGATAAGGTAGATGCCATAGGTAATTATGACGAATTGGCCACCTATTTTGCATACGCCAATAAGTACGGTATAAATGCCCCTTTGAGTTTGTTTGTTTATCAAGACCTTAAGGACCCCACCATATATACGGTCTATACTTGGCAGGCAGGTCTAGGTCTGCCAGATCGCGAGTATTATCTAAAAGATGACGAACGCTCAAAGGAAATACAAACAAAATATGTTGAGCATATAGAAAAAATGTTCGATTTGGCTGGTCTTCCAAATGGTTCAAAGGCAGCAAAAACGGTCATGGACCTAGAGACCAGTATTGCTTCTAAACATCTTGAAAAGGAAAAAACGAGGGACTTAGTGGGATTATATAATATGTTTCCGGTAGATACTTTAGCTAATATTATGCCCAAGTTTAACTGGACAAACTATCTTACCGAAGCTGGTCTTGCAGACCAAAAGAAGTTAGGAGTTCTTATGTTGGATTACACAAAGGCGTTGGATAAAATCATTACTTCAACCAATTTGGAAACTTGGAAAACCTATTTAAAGTGGAGTGTTCTAGATGCGAACGCCTCTCGTTTAAACGAAGCGCTGGACAAACAGAACTGGGAGTTTTATAGCAAGGAGCTTCGGGGCACAAAGGAACAACGGCCTATGTGGAGACGTGGTGTATCTACGGTAAACGGCACTTTAGGGGAAGTTGTGGGTAAAGTGTACGTAAAAAGACATTTCCCGCCAGAGGCAAAAGAAGATATGGAAACTCTAGTGGAAAACTTGCTTAAGGCCTATGAGGTCAGTATTAAAGATTTGGATTGGATGAGCGAGGCTACCAAAAAAGAGGCCTTGGATAAATTGAGCAAGTTCACACCTAAGATTGGTTATCCCGATGAATGGAAATCTTACGATATCGATATCAATCCAGATGATCTGTTCGGAAATCTTAGACGTTCTAGCTTAATGGAATATAACAGGGAATTGGCTAAGTTAGGTCAACCCATTGATAAAGACGAATGGGGAATGACACCACAGACCGTCAATGCGTATTACAATCCTACCATGAACGAAATTGTCTTTCCAGCAGCTATTCTTCAACCTCCGTTTTTTGATTTAGATGCAGAGGATGCGGTTAATTATGGAGCTATCGGTGCTGTAATAGGTCATGAGATAGGTCACGGTTTTGATGATATGGGTAGCACTTTTGACGGCGATGGGGCTATGCGTAATTGGTGGACAGATGCCGATAAGGAAGAGTTCAAGAAGAGAACGGGTGCTCTGGTAGAACAGTATAACGGTTATGAGGTTTTGCCGGACCTTAATGTGAACGGTGAGTTTACACTTGGCGAAAATATTGGCGATTTAGGTGGCCTGAGCATAGCACTTAAAGCTTATAAGATGTCCTTAGGTGAGAATGAGGCACCGGTTATGGACGGTTTTACAGGAGAACAACGCGTATTTATCGGTTATGCTCAGGCGTGGAGGAATAAAGCAAGAGATGAGGCCATACGTGTGCAGATCAGTACCGACCCGCATTCCCCAGCTGCTCTAAGGGTTAATGGTATTGTAAGAAACGTACCGGAATTCTATACGGCCTTTGATATTAAGGAAACGGATTCTCTTTACTTAGCTCCGGAAGAACGCGTTAAAATTTGGTAGTCCGTAACTAATAAATGATAAGTTTAAGCCTTCAGTCTTTGGATTGGAGGCTTTTTAGTTAGCCAAGTCTGGAGTGGTTATTCCTGTGGCCGTAGAATCTACAGGTTTCAGGATGTCTATATCATTACTGTCATCGTAATCACAACTTAAAAGCACAAACGCACAAAGCAAACTCAGGACAAATACTGTTTTTTTCATGTGGTGTTTTTTAGATTTAAATAGATAGACCTATTTACTTAAAACGCTTTAATCCTTAATTTCTTATTTGACGGTGAAAAAGAATACCGTACCTTTTAGGTAATGTTATCCAGTGTTGAACCAACGAAATTATTACCATGAAAAAATTATTGTTTAGTGTGCTAGCAGGATGTATTCTGTTAGTGAGTTGTGAAGAGAACAAAAAAGACCCTGCTATTTCCATTAATATTTCCTTTGATAATACAGCTAGTGAGACCCCTAAAGATGGTCGCCTGCTCTTAATGCTATCTAATAATGATGAGAAAGAGCCCCGTTTTCAAATTAATGATGGCCTAAATGGGCAATTGATTTTTGGGATGAACGTCGACGAGATGAAACCAGGGGATGTAATCACTTTTGATGAGACGGTTTTTGGTTATCCCTATTCAAGTCTAAGTGATGTGCCACCGGGAGAGTATAACGTACAGGCCCTGCTACATGTGTATGAAACCTTTAATTTGATTACCGGGCATACGGTCAAGCTTCCAATGGATAATGGTGAAGGTCAACAATGGAAGAGTTCGCCAGGGAATCTATACAGTAAACCCTTTAAGATACGAGTGGTGGATAAAGGCATTGAGAATGTTGCTGTGGTAATGGACCAGGTCATACCTCCAATTGAAGAGCCAGAGGATACGGAGTGGATAAAACACATTAAAATAAAATCCGAAAAACTTTCAGAATTCTGGGGAAGGGATATGTACTTGGGAGCCCATGTTCTTTTACCTAAGGGTTTTAACGAACACCCGGAGGCCGAGTATCCCTTGATGGTTTTTCACGGTCATTTTCCGGATGATTTTGGAGGTTTTAGAACAACGCCACCAGACCCTGAAATGAAGCCGGAGTATTCGGAGCGTTTTAATTTAGAGGGCTATAACGTTATACAGCAGCAGGAGGCCTATGATTTCTATAAGCGTTGGAACGAGCCAGATTTTCCAAGAATGATAATCATAGAAATACAGCATCCAACCCCATACTATGATGATTCCTATGCCGTTAATTCGGCAAGTCAGGGCCCCTATGGTGATGCCATTACCTACGAACTAATTCCACATATCGAAAAAGAGTTTCGTGGTTTGGGAGAAGGTTGGTCCCGCTTTCTTTATGGAGGCTCAACCGGTGGATGGGAAGCCCTGGCCGTACAGGTGAAATATCCAGAAGAATATAATGGATGCTTTGCTGCGTGTCCGGACCCAATAGATTTTAGAGCGTATTGCTTAACCAATATTTACGAAGATGACAACGCCTACTACTATGATAGTGCACATAAAAAATTAGCGGTTCCTGCGCATAGAGATTATTTGGGGAATATTCAATCAACTTTGATTCAAGGAAATCATCTAGAGCTGGTTCTGGGAGACAAGTCGCGTTCAGGGCAACAATGGGATATTTGGGAAGCCACCTATTCTCCTCAGGGAGATGACGGTTACCCGGTTCGTATTTGGGATAAGATGAGCGGTGATATTGATCATACCGTGGCGGAGTATTGGAAAGAAAATTACGACCTAAGACATATTCTGGAAAGGGATTGGGATAAACTTGGAGATGATCTTAAAGGTAAAATACATATTTATTGTGGAGATATGGATAATTATTATCTCAACAATGCCGTCTATCTCATGGAAGATTTTTTAGAAAATACATCAGAACCTTATTATGACGGGGAAGTACTTTATGGCGATAGGGCAGAACACTGCTGGAACGGTGACCCGGAAGAACCTAATGCAATAAGTAGGCTACGCTATAACAGCATGTATGTTCCTAAAATTATGAAACGTATTGCGGAGAGTGCACCGAAAGGAGCGGATTTGACTAGCTGGAGATATAAATAAAGGTCCTTAGTTTTGACAGTGTATAATCATTTATTTTTTAGATCATGGTAACAAATTTTGTTTCCTTAACTAAGGGTAATGAGTGAAAAAGAGATTCATGATTTTTTTGATAGAATAGATACGTTAGCAGCTAATACCAAACCTATGTTTGGAAAAATGAACGTGAATCAAATGATTTGTCACTGTACGGACCAAATTCGTTTGGCCTTGAATACCATACGTGCAGAGGAGTACGGTGGTTTAACGTCTAAGGAGGTCATGGTGCTGTCTAGTGCCGGAAAAACCGTTCCGGTGGCTAAAGGATTGGGACAGGTAGAGGGAGGCGGAACGCAACCGACTCATTTTAGAAACGACGTTGTTTTATTAAAACAACATATTTTGGAATTTTCTCAATTGGATAATGATTTTGTCTGTGGGCCACATCCTTATTTTGGTCAACTGAACAAAGCGAAATGGACCCGTATAACAGAGTATCACCTTAATTACCACTTAAGCCAGTTCAACGTATAAGATTGTACAAGCAGAAAGGTAATCGATAAAAAAGAATTAGAACATATGAAATACAGAAGATTTGGAAGAACGGATTGGCAAGTGAGCGAAGTAGGTTATGGTATGTGGGGAATGGCAGGGTGGACAGCTTCGGACGATGAGCAATCGGCAAAATCGCTGGATTTGGCCGTTGAAAACGGAGTTAACTTTTTTGATACCGCTTGGGGTTACGGTGAGGGACATAGTGAAGAATTACTAGGCGAGTTGGTCAAAAGACATCCCTCTAAAAAATTATATACCGCCAGTAAAATTCCTCCTAAAAATTTTCAATGGCCTGCAAAGCCGGAATATCGTTTCGAGGACTCTTACCCTGTGGAACATATCATGGATTTCACGCATAAAACCTTGAGCAATTTAGGAATGGAACAGTTGAATTTAATTCAGTTCCATACTTGGGACGATGGTTGGAGCGATAGGGAGGAATGGCAGCGCGCTATTGAGGATTTAAAGACTTCGGGAAAAATAGGAGCAATGGGTATTAGCATGAACCGCTGGGAGCCCGAAAATGGAATTAAAGCACTGAAAACAGGAAAATTGGATGCCGTTCAGGTTATCTACAATATTTTTGACCAAGCTCCTGTAGATAAATTATTCCCATTATGTAAAGAATTAGATTTAGGAATTATTGCACGGGTACCTTTTGATGAGGGTACTTTAACGGGAAACATTACAAAGGAGACCACTTTCCCAGAGGGCGACTGGCGAGGAACTTATTTTGTGCCCGAAAACTTAAATTCTTCCGTGGAGCATGCAGATGCGCTAAGACCACTAATTCCCGAAGGAATGACCATGGCCGAAATGGCACTCCGCTTTATTCTAATGAACGATGCTGTGAGTACAACCATTCCAGGAATGCGAAAACAACGCAATGTTTTGGCCAATACGGCTACAAGCGATGGGCAAGGGTTGTCACGAGAATTGTATAAAGAACTCCAGAAACATAGATGGGATAGGGAGCCTACGGAGTGGTCGCAATAATTAGGTGTTAAACGTATTTTTTAGTTAGGCTCGTTTACTTGGCAAATAGTTGTCCCATATCTTTGAAGGCTTTGAACTCCAATGCGTTACCGGCCGGGTCTAAGAAAAACATGGTGGCTTGTTCACCAACCAAACCTTGGAACCGCACATAGGGTTCAATCACGAATTTTACACCTTTGTTTTTTAACTCTTCTGAGAAAGACTCAAAAGTTTCCCAAGGTAGTACAACGCCATAATGTGGAACGGGAACATCATGACCATCTACAGGGTTATGATGTTGGTCCGTAGATTGAGCTTTAGGTTTATAGTGTATGACCAATTGATGTCCAAAAAGATTGAAATCTACCCAATGGTCGCTACTTCTTCCTTCTTCACAGTTCAATATTTCTCTGTAGAACGTTCTACATTCTGCCAAGTTGTGTACCGGGATGGCAAT
The DNA here is from genome assembly GCF_002742365.1 of Maribacter sp. 4U21. Classification (NCBI taxonomy): domain Bacteria; kingdom Pseudomonadati; phylum Bacteroidota; class Flavobacteriia; order Flavobacteriales; family Flavobacteriaceae; genus Maribacter; species Maribacter sp. 4U21. The sequence continues at coordinate 30,866 of NZ_MDGN01000034.1, read as the reverse complement.
GTGAAAAGGAGTTACGGTGTTGTTCATGACAAGATGCGTATTTTATCGGTACATTAAAAGTAAGAGATTGTGCAGAACCTCACAATTACTTATTTAAAAATTCAACAATCTTTTCATTGACCTCGTCTTGATGCATGGAATGCCCTAACCCTTCAGTGCTAATGAATTCACTGTTTTCCCAACTGGCGTGGACTTGTTCAGAAGCATGGTAAGGCGCAATGACATCTAGTTTGTCATGGAATAAAAGACCTTTCTTAGTATTCGTCCGTGCAAAGCGAGAGGTCGAAAATTCTCGTATGGTAAAACCAAACCTATCTCTAATGTATTTTGCTAGTGCATTGTATACCCGCGTATTTAAACGTAGTAGACGTTGATAATGGCTCATGATTTCATGAAATTCCGAAGGAGAGCCAATGGTAACCATTTTCTTTACGTTGGCGTTGCTGTATTGGTATTCATTGTACAGCAAGGTCATTCCACCCACGGAATGGCCTACGAGATGTTTGGGATCGAACTTTGTGACAAGTTCTTGAAGTACCTGGGAATATAAAGGAACATAAAGGTATTTTCCTGAAGAATAGCCATGTGCAGGAGCATCAAATGCAATAATATTGTAACCTGCATTGGAAAGTTTTTCAATTAGTTTGTGCCATCTCCAAGTATTGCTTTCCCAGCCATGAACTAGCATTACGGTATCTCCGCTACCTTTCCATTCATAAAGTTGAATTTTATGGTCGGCTACAGTGATAAGCTCTTTTTTTTTAGGATCTAAATAGGTTTTCTGATGTGGAAGTATACGCCCCTTTCTTACTGTGCAAAATATATAGAAAGCCTTTTCTGCCGCTTTGGTTGGGTTAATCAAGGCCAATACATTAAGGGATATGCCGTAAAGTTTTGGAAGGAATTTGGCCAAGTGTTTTTTCATAAGGTTACTTTTTGTAACTTGGTTATTTATTGTAATCAAAAATACGTAAATGATTTGTAATCCCCACTGGTTACATAATTCTAATCTGGTATCGTAATGGAAACTATAATTGAAAATCAACAAGTTAGAACGGCAAAAAAATTAAAAAAAATGTTCGGTCATATCGATTATAGAAATCCGCCAGAATTATGTCCTGTACGCGATGTGTTGGCTTTGGCTTCTGATAAATGGAGTATTCTTATCATTCTATATTTAGGCTACTTTCCCGTGTTGCGTTTTAATAAGCTGAAAAAATATGTCTACGGTATTTCCAATAGGGTTTTGAGCGAACGCCTTAAGATGTTGGAGAACGATGGTTATTTGGTGCGTAAAATGTATCCCGAGGTTCCGATACGAGTGGAGTATAGCCTAAGCGACTTTGGCAAAAAATATGTAGAAAAATTAATTCAGTTAACGGAATGGATGCAGCTCAACAGTCCCAAAGTACTTCAGAATAAAGAAAAATTTCAAATAAAATAAAAATAGGTTTCAATTGCTGATAATTTCTTTTAAGAGACTATCAACCCTTGTCCTTAGCATAGTCGAAGGAATCAACCTTGTCCTGGGCGTAGTCGAAGGAATCAACCTTGTCCTGGGCGTAGTCGAAGGAGTCAACGATTAATCCCAACCAATCATCATATACTTTATTTTGGCCGTATCAGGAATTTGTACCGCTTCAATATCCGTATTGGCTTTGTAGCGTAAACTAGCTGGAAGTTCCGTTTTATCAATGGTGAAATAGATGTCATTATTCTTCAATAGAATTACCACGTTGTTCAGGGAGGTGATAATCTTTTTAATCTGATAGTGATCTTTAATATCCTTGAAGGTACTATTGATATTTATCCCATCATCGGTAATATACCTAGGGTCGTTAACCTTTACGTTTTGTACGGTTGGTATGCTGTCTGAATTAGGTGTTAAGGTTAAAAGGTGCGCACCGCCTTTTTCAAAAACCTTAATTTTACTGGCCCCACTTCCAAAATTTAATTTTACCGTATCCATAACTAGGGAATCTTCGGCATAGATGAGTTCTAAATCCCTGGCCAAAGTATTTTTATTCAGTTTTCCAACTTGGTCAGAAGAAACTATAAAGTTGAGGTCCTTTTCCTCTTTGCACTGCGTTAACAGCGCGCAAGAAAGAAGAATGATAATTGTTTTGATTGATTTCATGTACTACTATAATAATTTAAAATTAGCTGTGCTTATCATTTGGTTACTATTGCCTTTTTTCTGAAAAGGCGTAGCGAAAAATTTTTAACGCATTACTTTTTTCAATACTCCTAAAACACCCCTTATGAAGGTGGCACTCGTTAATACTTTGATTACGGGGTTTTGTCTAGTGCTTCTTCTTGTAGTGCTGCTTCTGGTCTTTGGCTTTGCCTTTTCCTTTGCGGCAAGAACTTCTGCTTTTTCAATTTTTTCATTTAAAATTTCATAGGCACTTTCCCTATCGATGACCTCTCCATATTTTTTCACGAGGCTAGACTTTTTAATGACATCCTTAAGTTCTTTTTCCGTAAGAATATCCATGCGGCTCATGGGAGCTCTTAATAAGGTTGCAGCTAATGGGGTTGGCCTACCTTTCTCATCTAGTGCAGAAATCAATGCTTCTCCAATACCAAGAGAGGTAAGGACTTCTTTGGTATTGTAATATTCCGAGATAGGATAATTTTCAGCCGTCAATTTAATAGCTTTTCTATCTCTTGCCGTAAACGCCCTCAAGGCATGTTGCACTTTAAGGCCTAACTGTGCTAATACTTCGTTGGGAACGTCCGTTGGGTTTTGGGTAACAAAATAAAGGCCAATACCTTTAGAACGAATAAGCTTAACAATACTCTCTATCTGGTCCAATAGCGCTTTCGAAGCTTCCTTAAAAATAAGGTGGGCCTCATCTATAAAAAGAATCAGTTCCGGTCTATCGCTATCACCTTGTTCAGGAAAATTAGCATAGATTTCTGCCAAAAGACTAAGCATAAATGTCGAAAAAAGTTTTGGTCGGTCCTGAATATCCGTTAGTCTAAGAATATTAATGTAGCCTCTTCCATTTTCGTCTATTCGGGTAAGATCGTCGACCTCAAATGACTTCTCGCCAAAGAACAGGTCTGCACCCTGTTGCTCTAGCTCAATTATTTTTCTAAGTATGGTACCTGTAGAACTGGTAGAAATTCGGCCATAGTCCTTTGTGAATTCCGATTTTCCGGCACCTGTGGCGTATTGTAAGACTTTTTTGAAGTCCTTTAAATCTAATAAGGGTAGCTTGTTGTCATCACAATATTTGAATACCACGGCAACAATTCCTTCCTGGGTTTCGGTAAGATCAAGAATTCTGGAAAGTAATGTGGGGCCAAATTCCGATACCGTAGCTCTCATTTTAACCCCGTCCTGCTCGGAGAGGGATAGTATTTCCACAGGAAAACTTTTCGCTTCAAAAGGAATTCCGATTTTGGTATGGCGTTCATCAATTTTTGGATGACCTGGGCTGGGTTGTGCCAAGCCACTTAAATCTCCTTTTAAATCCATTAGCAACACAGGGATTCCCTTGTCGGACAAATTCTCTGCCAACACTTGAAGTGTTTTTGTCTTCCCTGTTCCGGTCGCTCCTGCAATAAGACCATGTCGGTTTAGCGTTTTCAGTGGTATTTTGACCAGTGCATCTGTAATGGTATCTTCGCCAAGCATAGCGGCACCCATGGTAATGAAATCACCTTTGGTGGTATAGCCTTTTTCAATATGTGCAAAGAAATCTTCTTTGGAACCCATGATATTTATTTTTGATAAAAATAGCTGATTTCTGAGCAATACAAAAGCAGAAGTGCTCGGGGGTTATGAAATGTAATTAACACTACGTAAATTTTGATTTACGTTTTGTAGGGGGACATAAAACCTTCTCACTTAAAACTTCAGGGTTATAATTTTAAAAAGTGTTATTCCTATCTTTGCACGATGGATAAACAGGAGGTGTTAAAATTAGTGGAAAAGGGTTGGATGTTGCCTTTAATGGAGGAATTTTATACCATACAAGGAGAAGGTTTTCATAAAGGCACGGCTGCTTACTTTATACGTGTAGGAGGCTGTGACGTAGGGTGCCATTGGTGCGATGTTAAAGAAAGTTGGAACGCGGACACGCACCCTCCGACCCATATTGATTTTATCGTAGCCAACGCCGCAAAAAACTCGGACACTATCGTCGTCACCGGAGGGGAACCACTGACTTGGGATATGGGACCTTTGACCTCCGCTCTTAAGAACAAAAATCTAAAAACACATATAGAGACGTCTGGGGCTTATCCGTTAACAGGTTTGTGGGATTGGATATGTTTATCGCCAAAAAAGAATAAGTTGCCCAAAGGAGGTATATACGATGAAGCGCACGAATTAAAAATAATCATCTACAACAAGCACGATTTTATTTTTGCAGAGGAACAGGCTGCCCTGACTAATACCAATTGTATCCTTTATTTACAGCCGGAATGGAGCGTAAAAGATAAGGTAACCCCTTTAATCGTTGATTATGTGATGAAAAACCCTAAATGGAAGGTTTCGTTACAGACCCACAAGTATTTGAATATACCTTAAAGTCAGTAGTCAGTAGTCAGTAGTCAGTAGTCAGTAGTCAGTAGTCAGTAGTCGGTAGTCGGTAGTCAGTAGTGAGTAGTCAGTAGTGAGTAGTGAGTAGTCAGTATTTAGGAGTTGGTAGTCTGTAGTATGCAGTTGTCTGTTAGGAATTAGCAGTAGATACACAGTTTAGAGAAAATAAGATTGGGATAATTCATCATCTTTTTCGAGTTTCTACAATCTACACTTGTCCTGAGCGTAGTCGAAGGGATTACCCCTAGTTTAAGGCATTAAATAGAAGAATCAACGTCCTCCATTGGCTTGTATATCTAGAATACACTCGGCATCTAGTCCAGGGGCGGCAGAACTTTTACCGGAGTTGGATTGTAATAGATTCAGAACACTTTGTCCGGAAAGGATGCAACCCGCTTTGACACCATCTTCATAACTGCTTGTAGAGGCTAATAAGTTAGACTTACCAGAAGAACCCCCAAATTGTAACTCGGCTCTCATTAAACAACCTGGCACATTACAATGATTTAAAGCATCTGGATCTTCGTGATCATTAATGGCGCGAGTGCCCAAATTTACTAGCCCGAACAGATGTCCGAACTCATGATTTAAAGTGGCCGACTCAACATCTGCGTTGGAGATAAATGAACTCTGCGCAGCTAAACGTCTTACCGTGACTTCATGGATGATCATGGAGGTATTTCTATAGACGGCTCCAAGGGTAACACGCCCACCGTCCTCTTCGTCCCCGACAGATGGGGCATCGGCAAAGTAAATGTAAATGCCCAAGGTTCTCCCACTATTGTATACCGTTCTGTTCTCACCCTCTAGTTCGGCAATTTCTTGCAAGGTAAGACTGTCTTCTTCTGGAGAATCTAGTTGTGTAAAAATCACCTCAATGTCCTCTTTAAAGGTATGCTGCCTAAGAAAATCGGTAAATTCTGTCATGGCAGCAGCCGTTGGTCTAAACCCGGTTACATGCGCAATTTCAATTTTGATCTTGTCAAAAGAGGCGTTGGAGAGAATGTCATTGGCAGAGTCTCCCGTGCCTTGAAGGTTAGCTGTTTTATCAATTTCTTGTTCCGGTTCTGGGGAATCATCACTATTCTGGCTACAGGAAAAAAACAACAGAAACAAAATAGAGAGAAAAATACTTTGGAGCTTATTCATAATCTTTTTTATAAGGGCTTAACGCAAAAAACGTGCCTGCTATTATTTTTTAATAGCTAATCTAGCTAAATAGTCGTAATGTTCGCCTTCACTTACAAGTTCACAGGATAAATTGTTGCAAACAGCTGCGCGTTGCAGCGTATTAAAATCTAAATATAGCCAATTAAACGGTTCGCTTTTTTGTTGTTTGTATTCCATTTGAAATTGTACTTCTCCGTAATAGGATACGTTTTCGGGAATCCAATAACCGCCGTCCTCATCAGTTTCGTACATGTAAATAATATCACTCGAATCCAGTATAATTTGTCCCCCAGGTTTCAAAAGCGATTTCAGTTTGCTCAGAAATACATTTAGTCCACTAAGCGCTCCACAAATCCCAATTCCGTTCATTAATAGGAGTAAAGTGTCAAAGGATGCTCCTTCAAAATTTAATAGACTCCCGAGATGGGTATGCGCTAAACCTCTGTTTTTACATACTGTTATAGCTCCGGGCGATTGGTCTAAACACGTAATATTATATCCCTTATTTTGTAGGTATAACCCATGACTTCCCGCTCCACAACCAATATCCAAAATAGTACCTTTGCAAAGGGATAATGCTTTCTGTTCAAGTAGCGGCATGGCATCAAAATCTCTAAACAGATAGGGCAGAGGCATTACATCTTCTTCCCCCAGGGAGGAATAGGTTTTAATATCTTCCGTGTAGTTTCCGTTTTGATAATCTAGAAGGGCGGTGCCAAAAATATCTTTCTTCAAATACGCTATTTTAAAAGTCAAAAATCACTTTTTTTAGAAGGACTTTGCTAGTTTTACGACATTATTATTCATTTTATGGAGCAGGTTCTAAGGGATTTACCGAAAAAGGCAAAGGACAAACATACTGAAAACAAGAAGTTTTTTGCAAAACTTAAAAAAAGACCTCCCAAAAACTTGGATTACCTCATGCAGGAATTACATGAGAAAGAATTTGAACGAACAGACTGTCTTACCTGCGCCAATTGTTGTAAGACTACCGGACCACTTTTTACCAATGCCGATGTAGCCCGAATAGCCAAACATTTTAGAATGAAACCCCAAAGATTCATTGAACAATATTTGCGGGTAGACGAGGAAAATGATTATGTATTACAACAGGTGCCTTGCACTTTTCTTGGAGCGGATAATTTTTGTTCTATTTATGAAGTAAGACCTAAGGCCTGTCGAGAATTTCCCCATACGGACAGGAAAAAGTTTCAACAAATAAGTCATCTTACGCTTAAAAATGTAGCTATTTGTCCCGCTGCGTTCAATATCGTGGAAGAGATGAAAAAGCTAACGGCTTTTTAGTAGTAATATGAAACAACCAAGCTTACACTAGTTTTGCGTGCTAGTACCCTTTTAGGTATATTTAGAACATGGAACAACTGCTCGCTTACTTTGAAAATATTCCCCCGTTGCACCGAAGTCTGATCTTGGTGGGCGGTATCACTTTTTTTTGGATTTTGGAAGGAATCGTGCCTCTATTTAGTGTCAGGTACAAAAAATGGAAGCATGCACTGCCTAATCTGTTCTTTACGCTGACCACTATTATCGTAAATTTCCCCTTGGCCTTTTTGTTGTTAAAGACATCTGATTGGACCATTCAAAATAATTTTGGGATTATCAATTGGCTGCCGGAAATGCCGCTATGGTTGTACGTGCTGTTGGGCATTATGTTATTGGATTTAATTGGCGCCTACACGGCGCATTTGGTAGAGCATAAGGTAAAACCCCTATGGATGGTTCATTTGGTGCACCATTCGGACCACAATGTGGACACTACTACGGCAAACAGACATCACCCGTTAGAAAGTTTAATTAGATACCTGTTTACCCTGATCGGAGTCTTAATCGTTGGAGCTCCCGTGGGGATAATCATGCTGTACCAAAGTGTATCTGTAATACTCTCCCAATTTAATCATGCGAATATCAGCTTGCCTAGAGGGATGGACAAGGCTTTGAGCTGGATTATTGTTTCACCGGATATGCACAAAGTTCACCATCATTTCGTATTGCCCTATACCGATAGCAATTACGGAAATATATTTTCTATTTGGGACCGTATGTTCGGCACCTATATGGAACTGGAACCTGAAAAGATTACCTACGGGGTGGATACTTTCCCCGATGAGAAGGAAAACTCAAGCATAAAAGGTCTTCTAAAACAACCCTTTCATAAATACAGAAAGCCTACACAAGTTCAAACTGATTAAGGGCCACATTCTCCTATTTCAACTAAGGGTAATTGAAGGTGTTGTTAGGGCAATAGCAAGCGCAGACCTAGCTTTAAAGGGATTCAAAAATTCAAAGGTTCAAAATCAAGCTAGCTAATCATAAATAAGATATTGTTTTCTGATTTTATCGAACTTTTCCAAATCTGACTGCCAAGTTAACTTGATTGCCGCTTCTGAAAGTCCTTCCTCAATTTGCTTTTGTAGTTTGGTGGTTCCAGCGTGTTTTGTAAATCCATCGGTAAGAAAGAATTTCGATTTGTCAGTACAGTTCTTATAAGCTTCTAGTATCCATTTCAAAGTGAATTGGTTCATCCTCGGTGTTTTCGATAAATCCAGACCGTAGCAGGTTTTACCTTCCTCTTTGGGATATTTAGAACCAAAATTAGGTTTTGGAACATAACTGAAGTCATACTTGGTAGTATCCAAAAAGGAAGCGCCATAACGCTGAAATTGGAATTCCGTACCGCGACCCGCATTAATATTGGTGCCTTCAAAAAGCCCGAGACTCGGATATAAGGTAATTGCAGTATCGTTAGGTAAGTTCGGAGAGGGGCGTATGACCAAATGGTATTCCATTTCTCGCGACCAGTTTTCCAAAGGGATAACCTTTAAATTCGCCTTTTTTCCGTTTGCCAACCATCCTTCCTCGTTAATCATCTCTCCATATTCGCCAATGGTCATTCCGTACACAAGAGGTATTGTAGTCATGCCCAAAAAATTGGTGTTTTCGGCCTCCATGGTAGGTCCGCCAATATAATGGGCATTCGGGTTTGGCCGGTCTAAGATGATAACCGGAACTCCTGCTTCGGCACAGGCCTCCATGACCAATTGCAAGGTGGCGATATAGGTGTAGAAACGAACGCCCACATCCTGAATATCAAAAAGCACCAGATCGATGTCTTTTAATTGTGCTTGCGTGGGCTTTCTGTGCTTTCCATGGAGGGATTTAATGGGCAGGCCCGTCTGGGTATCCGTTCCGTCCTTGACGTTTTCGCCAGCATCTGCCTTTCCACGAAAACCATGTTCGGGGGCAAATACTTTTTTAATATCCATTTGTAGATGCAAAAGGGAATCTACTAAATGCGTATACCCTTTTTCGTTGAATATAACACTGGTCTGATTAGCTACTACGGCTATCTTTTTACCTCGTAATAAAGGAAGGTAGATTTCGGTTCTATTGGCTGCGACTTTAATTTTTTCTGGAGGCGTTTCTGCTGGGATTTCTACCGTATGTTCCGTTTTGGCAGTGGTGTTCTTTGATGGGTTTCCGCAGGAAGCACATATTAAAAACGATAATAAAACTGTACTTTTGAAATTGGATAAAAATAACATCATTTGAACCTAGAATATTTTATCGCCAAAAGGCTTATTACGGGTAAGGAGCATAAAATTAGTATTTCCGCACCAATAATAAAAATAGCTATTGCAGCTATCGTCCTCGGTATCATTATGATGTTGATCGCCATTGCTACAGGTGTTGGCCTAAAGCATAAAATCAGGGAAAAAGTAACCGCTTTTAATGGACACGTCCAAATATCGAACTATGACAACAACAGCTCGGAAGTATCGGTAACCCCCATATCAAAAAATCAAGATTTTTATCCGGAATTTACCTCTGTTAACGGTATTGAACATATACAAGCAGTTGCCACAAAAGGAGGGATCATCCGTACTGCGGATACTTTTGAGGGAATCATCGCCAAGGGTGTGGGAGCAGATTTTAATTGGAGCGCGTTAGAGGAGTTTTTGGTCGAAGGAGCGTTGCCCGACTATACCGGTGATATTAGTGATGAAGTGCTTATTTCTCGTATTTCCGCTAGTCGCTTGGGTCTTAAAAACGGAGATTCCTTTTTTACCTTTTTTCTTAGGGACGACGATACCAATAAAATTCCCAACCAACGTAAGTTTACTATTAAAGGGATCTATGACAGCGGTTTTGAAGAAATTGATAGCAGATTCATTTTTATCGATATTCGTCATATTCAGCGCATGAATAAATGGGGTGCTGATGAAATTGGGAATTTTGAGGTTTTTTTGGAAAGTTTTGATGATATCGATAGCAAAAGTGCGGAAATCTACGGCAAAACAGTATCCAGTTTAGATACCCGAACCTTAAAGGATAAGTATTATAAGATTTTTGAATGGATCGGTCTGTTCGATTTTAATATTGCTTTGATCATCGGTATTATGATTATTGTAGGAGGTATAAACATGATTACGGCACTCTTGGTCCTTATTTTAGAAAGAACCCCCATGATAGGTATCCTTAAAGCATTAGGTACTACCAATTGGAGTATTCGAAAAGTGTTCTTGTACAACGCAACTTATTTGATCGGGGTGGGATTATTTTGGGGAAATCTTATCGGTTTAGGAATTATAACGTTACAGGATAAACTAAAGCTTTTTAAATTTCCGAATCCTAAAGAGTATTATATAGAATATATACCAGTGCATATAGATGTGATGACGGTCGTTTTATTGAATGTGGGTGTTTTAATATTATGCTTGCTGATGTTGTTGATACCGTCTTACATCATCACAAAAATTACCCCGGTAAAAGCGATACGATTTGAATAATGTGATCGTAGCGAAGAAGTTGAAAATATGAAAATGGAATACGCAGAGAATATATTGGAAACCATTGGAAATACGCCACTGGTAAAACTAAATAGATTAACGGCAGAACTTCCCTGTTTGGTTCTTGCTAAATATGAAACCTTTAACCCAGGGAATTCGGTAAAGGACCGTATGGCCTTACAGATGGTCTTGGATGCGGAAGCTGCTGGGGTTTTGAAACCTGGGGGAACCATCATAGAAGGTACTTCTGGTAACACGGGAATGGGTCTGGCCTTGGCGGCGACTATTCGTGGTTACAAGATGATTTGTGTCATCAGTGATAAACAGTCCAAGGAGAAGATGGATATCCTTCGAGCGGTCGGTAGCGAAGTTTATGTTTGTCCTACTGATGTTGCTCCGGAAGACCCTAGGAGTTATTATAGTACGGCCAAAAGACTGGCAAAGGAGATACCGAACTCTTGGTACGTGAATCAATATGACAATCCGTCTAACTGCAAAGCGCATTTTCTTAGTACCGGTCCCGAAATTTGGGAACAGACGGCGGGGAAGGTCACTCATTTTGTCGTGGGAGTAGGCACGGGCGGTACCATTTCCGGTGTGGGGTCCTATTTAAAAATGAAGAACCCCAATGTAAAAGTATGGGGAATAGATACCTACGGTTCTGTCTTTAAAAAATATCATGAGACCGGTATTTTTGATGAGAAAGAAATCTATCCCTATATCACGGAAGGTATTGGGGAGGATATTTTACCGCTAAATGTCAATTTTGGGGTGATCGATGGTTTTACCAAGGTAACGGATAAAGATGCGGCCGTATATACCCAACGTTTGGCAAAAGAGGAGGCCATGTTCCTAGGGAATTCCGCTGGTGCCGCAATTAAAGGTCTGCTGCAATTAAAAGAGCATTTTACAAAAGATGATGTCGTGGTGGTACTGTTCCACGATCATGGGAGTCGCTATGTAGGGAAAATGTTTAATGACGAATGGATGAAAGAAAAAGGTTTCCTAGAGTAGGCTGTTTTTTCAGTACCATAGAAATAAAAGTTCCATTATGAAGAAGGTTCCATCTTTAACATTAACAGAATACTATCGTTTATTGTTTGCTTGCCTTATTTTATTTTTGTCGGGTTGCAGTTCAGACATTTCTGTGCCGAGGGAAGAGGAGGAGGACATTGAAGACCCTGCTTACGTTTCCAAGTTAAAAGAAAGATGGGGACAACTCCGAGGAGGGCCACTATCCAATAGTGTCATTTTTGGAAGAATAGATATATACACAGCTACTTTGAACCAATCTGGTGCCGCTGAAGCTAATTTTAATCTCTGGCCTGTTCTTGGAACGGACGTATGGCCTACCAACTTTGTTGATAATACCTATGCGGAAGAGCTCGATTATCTAACCGATTGAATAAACGACGGCCTAAGCTGGATGGATACTCAGATAGACGCGCTCTGAGCGAAAATTTAATGAATAGTAGACGATGACAGAACTTAATTTAGGAAATCAATCCGTACAAATCGATAAAGGGGAACTGGTGGGATACGTGGTTACTGGCCACCAATTCATACATCAAAAAGGGAGTCCGGGGTGGCGTAATGCCGATACGGAAATGTTTCCCATTATTGGACCAACTAACGAGGCTAATTTTAGGGTAGCGACTCCAAAAGGTGATGCGATACAGGACCAACACGGCCTACTAAGGGAAATGGTGTACGAAGAAAAACATCAAGCGACAACAAAGGCCGTATTCGAGAAAAGGTACAAAGCTCATACACCGGTCAAAAATTCTAAATTTCCAGTAAAATCCACGGAAGCACAATTAAAATGGCCTTACGATTTTCGATTTCAGAAGTCTTTTGAACTGAAAGAAGACGGGTTAGAAGTGGTCTTTACCATTACTGGCGAAGTAGGAATGCCATTTATGTTGGGATATCACCCCGCCTTTAACCTTACAACATCTAATCCTGTGATTACGACTTCAGAAAGGACTGTTACGTTAGATGAGGTCATGGCCGTTGGGAGCAGGGCTTTTCAGGTGGCAGATTGTGAAAAAATTCTATTGAAGGACGAAAAGTCCCTAGAGATTACAACAGAAGGGTTTGGAAATTTTATGCTGTGGACAGAGGTTTCCAATATGGTCTGTATAGAGCCCATTAGCTTTTACCCCTATGCCGTACCCCAAAACCAACTGCATTTGGGTTTTGAAGAATTGTCTGCAGAGCCCAAAAACTTTAAAGTACTGCTGAAACCCTTATAGCATAATCCTCTTACCATTTACCTAAGAAATGAAAAAGATAATAGTCATACTTACCATTGTTTTAAGCCAAGCTATGTGTGCACAAGAAAAACCGGACCCTGAAACGTTTTACGCGACCATTCCGGAAGCACCGGAAGAATTTACGCCCGGCACGGTAGTGTCCCGGATGATAGATGGTCTCGGCTTTAGGTATTATTGGGCCACTGAAGGTTTAAGAGAGGTAGACCTAGCGTATAGACCAACGGCAGAATCGAGAACTTTGGCGCAAACCATGGACCATTTATACGGATTGTCCAGAACAATAGTGAATTCGGCAAAACAGCAACCTACGGATTACACACAAAAGCAATCAGAATTAAGTTTTAGTGCTAAAAGAAACGCGACCTTGGAAAATTTTAGAATAGCGAGTTCCTTGTTTCTGAAGTCGGCGGATTTATCGCAACATAAGCTCATATTCATCCGCTCCCAAGGGAGTTCGGAATTTCCATTTTGGAACCATATCAACGGACCAATAGAAGATGCCGTTTGGCACGCTGGCCAGGTGGTGGTGCTGCGCAGGGCATCAGGGAACCCGATCAATCCTAAAGTGAACGTATTTTTAGGAAAACTCAATGAGTAGCGCAGTATTTTATACCACATAATATTCGCGAAAAGGCGCTTAAGCTAACCAATCGCGTTTGTACTGTCAAGATTGATTAACTTTACAACGTGCAACGTATCTTTCCTATTTTAACGTGGTTGTCTACCTATAAGAGGGCCTATTTCCTAAAGGATTTAATTGCAGGCTTAACGGTAGGTATAGTGCTAGTGCCTCAAGGTATGGCCTATGCGATGATTGCAGGGCTACCACCCGTTTACGGTTTATACGCTTCACTTTTTCCGGTTATTACCTATGCATTTTTAGGAACCTCTAGAAAAATCGCAGTCGGTCCCGTAGCTATGGATTCCTTACTTGTCGCTGCCGGACTTGGAACATTGGCCATATCGGGAGTGGAAAACTATATTGCCATGGTCGTGGTCTTGGCCTTGATGGTAGGTGCCATTCAGTTTTTGTTGGGACTGTTCCGAATGGGTTTTTTGGTGAATTTTCTATCAAAACCTGTGATTAGCGGCTTTACCTCCGCGGCGGCAGTGATCATAATCCTTAGTCAATTAAAACACTTGTTAGGCACGGAAATAGCGGGTAGTAACAAGTTTCATCAACTCCTTCAAAATGCAATTCAAAAATTTGGGGATACCAATCCTTACGATTTAGGTATTGGACTATTAGGTATCGTATTGATTATTGTGTTCAAAAAATGGAATAAAAACATACCTATTATCTTGATTATTGTAGTACTTGGTATCCTAGGGGTATATCTGTTGGATTTGAAAATGTACGGGATAGAACTGGTGGGCGACGTGCCGCAAGGTTTACCTTCGTTTACAGTTCCGGATGTAAAGCTGGAATATGTACAAAGCTTATGGCCAATTGCCATAGCCCTAGCTTTGGTGGGTTATCTAGAGGCCATTTCTATCGGCAAGGCATTAGAGGAAAAAGGCGGGGAAGAGACTATCGTGGCAAATCAAGAATTAATTGCTCTGGGAACATCTAACATGATTGGTTCTCTTTTTCAAGCGTATCCCGTGACGGCCAGTTTTTCCCGCTCTGCTATTAATTATGAAACGGGTGCAAAAACACTATTGTCCTCTTTGTTCAGTGTTGCGCTAGTGGTGATTACCTTACTGTTTTTAACCCCGGTTTTTCAGTATTTACCCAACGCCATCTTAGCCAGTATTATCATGGTTTCGGTATTTGGTCTTATAGACGTAAAATATGCGAAAAGTCTTTGGACCAATAGAAGGGATGAGTTTATCATACTGATCATCACTTTTTTAAGTACACTTTTCATTGGTATCACCGTGGGTATCCTAATCGGTGTGCTCTGTTCATTGTTATTAATGGTATATCGCACTTCGAACCCGCATTTTGCCGTGCTAGGAAATATTAGAAATTCGGATTATTACAAGAATATCAGGCGTTTTGGAGATGAGGTTCAGGTAAGGGATGATTTATTGATCGTGCGTTTTGATGCGCAATTATATTTTGGTAACGCCGCTTATTTTAAAAAGGAACTCTTACGGCACGTAGCGGCAAAGGGAAATTCCTTAAAGGCTGTTATTTTAAATGCCGAAGCCATAAACTACATTGACGCTACGGGAGCGGATATGTTAACAAAGCTCATACATGAAATACATGCTATGGGATTACAGTTTTACATAGCAGGGGCCATAGGTCCTACTCGGGATGTCATTTTTAGTTCGGGAATCATCAATGAATTGCACAAGGAATATCTTTTTGTAAAGACCAAGGAAGCAGTGTCATTCTACGATGATCCTAACAAGGTTTCTATCGTAGGGTGCCGAGTGGCCTATGAGAACAGTAGAAGGAATTGACAATTGTCATAAAACAATAAGGGGTAATTCCTTTATTTTTGTAATGGTCAGTGCGTCATTTTTTAATCGTATAATTGATTTTAGGCGTTTGCGCCACGATGATATCAAAAGAAAAGCAATATGAAAATAGAACAGATTTATACCGGATGTTTGGCACAGGGTGCTTACTATATTGAAAGTGAAGGTGAGGTTGCCATTATTGATCCCTTGCGTGAAGTAACACCTTATATAGAGAGGGCCAGTAAAGCCAATGCTACCATAAAATATATATTCGAGACGCATTTCCATGCCGATTTTGTCAGTGGTCATGTAACCCTTTCCAAGGAGACCGGTGCTCCCATAATTTACGGTCCTACGGCGAACCCATCGTTCGATGCCATTATCGCCAAGGATGGTCAGGAGTTTCATTTGGGGAAGCTTACCATAAAGGCACTTCATACGCCAGGACATACCATGGAGAGTACTACCTATCTTTTGAAAGATGAAAATGGTAAAGACCATGCTATCTTTTCTGGTGATACTTTATTTCTGGGTGATGTAGGTAGACCGGATTTAGCACAAAAAGCAGCTCACCTTACACAGGAACAGTTGGCAGAAACCCTATACGATAGCTTACGGAACAAGATAATGCCCTTGGCGGACGATGTTATTGTATACCCTGCCCATGGAGCGGGATCGGCCTGTGGTAAAAATATGATGAAAGAGACCGTGGACACCTTGGGTAACCAGAAAAAGATGAACTATGCCCTACGGGCGGATATGACCAAGCAGGAGTTTGTTAAGGAAGTAACGGACGGACTTTTGCCTCCTCCCAAATATTTTCCGCTTAACGTAAAGATGAATAAAGAAGGGTATGAAGATATTTCCGAGGTCTTAGATAGGGGAATGAGGGCGTTGACGCCAGAAGCGTTCGAGTTCGCCGCAAATGAAACTGAGGCTTTGGTGCTCGATGTTAGGACGCAGGCCGCATTTGTTGAACAACACATCCCCAGGTCTATATTCATTGGCCTAAACGGGGATTTTGCTCCGTGGGTCGGTGCTTTGATAGCAGACACCAAACAACCTTTACTATTGGTTGTGCCCCAAGGAAAAGAAGAGGAGGCGGTCACGCGATTATCAAGAGTCGGTTTTGATGGTACGATCGGTTACCTAGAAGGCGGATTAGATGCATGGGTAGCTGCCGGAAAAGAGACAGACAAGATAACATCGGTACCGGCTTCGGAGGTGAAAGCAAGATTGGCTACGGAAGAAGTTCCCGTATATGATGTTAGAAAAGAAGGAGAATTTCTTTCCGAACATCTGGAAACGGCAAAACATACTCCTCTGAGTAATTTGAACAGCTATCTTGCCGATTTTCCGAAGAAAGAACCGTTCTTCTTACATTGTGCCGGAGGTTACCGTTCGGTAATCGCGGCCTCAATTTTAAAGAGTAGGGGTATTCACAACCTAATAGACGTGGCAGGTGGTTTTGGAGCATTGAAAAAAGAAGGCCTAAAGATGACGGATTATGTTTGCCCTAGTTCCTTATAGCCCCTAAGGTTTTGTTATCGGGTTATAAAAATTGAATATACACATTTGTTTAGCCTAGAATATTCATTATTTTAGGCTTTTCTTTGACAAGTCATTAAATGTTAATAAAAACTTAATGATTCGTTAAATTTTTGAAATTATTATTAATACCTTTAAGTAGGATTTGTATTATAGTAATGATTAAAAATTTTATTGAGAGAATAGGAGCAATGAATTGTGTATTGCTTTTGGTAGTCCTATCCATAATTGTAGTATCCGAGGTTTTGTTTCTCAGTGGAAAAAAGTTAGAAGCCATTTTCATAGCTTTCTGGGCACCTACGATCCTTGGTTTTATGAATTACTTGAAATATAAGAAGTAGTGGATTTTGTTTTGTTGTATTCGATTTTTGTGGGAATCATATTTATGGTATGGTTTTTCTTTGTGGTTCGTATGTATAAAAAAATGGACGACTAACGCTACCACGCGCCTAATTTTTCTTGACTAACTTCAATAATCCTATCCGAATTTTTACGCGCAAAGGACTCCACTAAGCGTTGTGTTTCCAATGTATTTTTTTGTGGGATAATGTAAAAGTCCAAATCAGTTGGCTCTTTTACTTGTATATCGCTAGGTACAAATCCATATCCTGCATACATACCGTTCACAACCGAAACAAAAGCCATTTCTTCCTCGGTTCTACCCTTCAGTTTTAAAAAATAATCGCTGCTGCTGTTCTTTAGTGTTAAAATGGCCTGCAGCACCCTATTATTATACGCTTCCAAATGCGCTAGGTCGGTACATATGCCCATACACTGCTTTATCTTGTAATGCGAGCATGAGGTGATGTTTTCCTGCAAATGGCAATACTTTGGACATAGACCGTTGGCTTCACAGAAAGCTTCCATAAAAATGCGGCATTCTGTGGGACTATAAAAAATGGCCAGCGGACTAGGAACCATTTTTATTTTATTGAAGGCTAGATGAAGTATTCCATTCCGGTCTTCATAAGAGAAGATGCCATATTGCTGAATGTTTCTTTTCTGGGCCCTATTGTATTTGGGATAATGCTTTTTTATTTCACTGGATTCTAATAGAAGAGCAATCAATTCGCTTCCGGTTTCTTCAAAATCAAGGAATGCGGTCTCCCCGCAAAGCGCAATTTCTTTAGTGGTCTTATCATAAAAATGACTCAGAACCCTTTTCTTGATATGTATCGCCTTTCCTACGTAGATTATCTTTCCTTTGGCATCCTTAAAGTAGTATACTCCAGGTGTGGCGGGTAATTTTTCAAATTCTTTTTTTGGTAGGGCAGGAGGGAAGGTTGCTTCTTGGGAGCGCGCATTAAGAAAGGTTTTAAAGACAGGTTCCGCATCAGGAGTCCGTAGTAATTTATGAAAAAGCAATACTGTTGCATGAGCGTCACCGCGAGCTCTATGGCGGTCCGTTAGCGGGATACCTACAGCAGAGCATAACTTGCCTAAACTATAGGAATTATACCCGGGCAATAGTTTTCTGGATAAACGTACGGTGCATAATTTTTTTCTAGAAAATTCCAGACCAATTCCTTTGAACTCATTTTTGATGACGTTGTAGTCAAAATTTACACTGTGTGCAACGAAAATAGTATCCGAGGTTATCTGAAGTATCTTAGGTGCAATTTCTTCTAACTTGGGCGCATCCCTTACCATGGCATTATCAATACCCGTAAGACCGGTAATGAAATAAGGAATTTCGCATTCGGGATTTACAAGGGAAGTAAATTCATCCACTATCTCATGTCCATCAAATTTAAAAATGGATATCTCGGTGATGCGATTGCCTTTAATTCCGTTTCCGGTGGTTTCTATATCTACTATGCTATACAATGAGAGTGCTTTACTTTTCTTGTGTTCGGTATGAATTTATTCAATAATTACAATCTAAATTTTATCACGTTTAGGTCGAAATTAATATTGGCTTTTTTCTTATACCTCGGTGTTTTACCCCGAGGCCCTTTGCTACTTGTAAGCCTTCTTTTCCAAACGGACTACAACGGACTTACTTATTGGAGTATTGCTACTACGCGCAAAGTGATTATGGGGAATGACCATATTCGTTTCTGGAAAATATGCCGCTAAATTTCCTTTGGGTATATTGTAGGGAATCAATAAAAATTGCGCTGCCCTTCTTTCAATAGTATCATAATTACTAATCAAATCAACAACATCTAGTTTTTTAAAACCACGGTTTACCATATCGGTTTCGTTCATAAAAAGTACCCTGCGTTCATTGTATATACCGCGATACCGGTCGTTTAGACCATAAATTGTGGTGTTGAATTGGTCATGGGACCTAAATGTCATCAGTAGAAATTCATCCGGTTCTATTTTGTGGTCAGCAATTGCACAGGTGCTAAATTGCGCTTTGCCATGGGGTAGTTTGCTAAAATCGAGCTCCTTCACATTGTTCGGCAAGTAAAAACCACTGCCTTCGGATTTTTCGGTGACATTGTTAAAGCCTTTGATGGTCTGTGAGATTTTATCCCTGATGAGATCATAATCGGTTCCAAAATCCTGCCATGGAACGCTGTGATTTTTGCCAAGTACGGCGTGAGCAATTTCACTAATTATTTCGGGTTCGCTTTTAAGGTTGTTCGATTTTGGGGTCAACATACCCTTGGTACGGTGCACCTTACCCATGCTATTTTCAACGGTTAAAAAACGAGGGCTACCATTTTTACTATCCTTTTCGGAACGTCCTAATGTGGGTAGAATTAAAGCTTTTCTGCCGGTAATGAGATGGCTGCGGTTTAGTTTGGTACTTATCTGTACGGTTAACGAGCAGTTTTGAAGTGCCTCAGCGGTGTATTTGGTATCCGAAACGGCAGAAACGAAGTTGCCGCCCAAGGCCATAAATACCTTTGCTTTTCCATTATGCATTGCTTCAACGGCATGAACGGTATCTAGACCCTCATCATTAGGCGGAGTAAAACCGAATACCTTTTTGATGGAAGTGTTAAGCTCTGGAGAAACGTAGTGCATAATTCCTACGGTACGGTCTCCTTGCACATTGCTATGTCCACGCACGGGGCAAGTACCGGAACCAGTTTTTCCTAAACTACCTTTAAGTAGTAACAGGTTTACGCACTCTTTTATGTTGTCCACGCCATTTTTATGTTGGGTGAGTCCCATGGCCCAACAGATAATTATCCTATTTTTTTTAGCTAATAGGGAGACGACCTTATCGACTTCCTCTTCCGGGACTCCACATATTTCAAGAAGTTCATTGTTGGAGTAAGAACTTAAACCCTCTAAAAAGGATGCATATCCATGGCTATAAGCTTCTATAAATTCATGGTCGAATACGGTTTTGTTTTTAGCATCCAGAGCTGCCAGTTTTTTCATGATGAGCTTCAGTAAGGCAACATCTTGATTTATCTTCACTTGAAGATGAATGTCCGTAACGGATATGCCTTTAACTAGACCCGTTAATTTTTGAGGATTTTTAAAACGGATAAGACCAGCTTCCGCAAGGGGATTGATACTAATGATTTTTCCGCCATTATGCTTACATTTTTCGAGTGCGGATAACATCCTAGGGTGATTTGTTCCCGGATTCTGTCCCATAACGATAACTACCTCTGCTTGGTCAAAATCTTCTAAGGTTACGGAGCCTTTACCGATACCTAAGGTTTCAGATAGGGCCACGCCGCTACTTTCATGGCACATGTTAGAGCAGTCTGGCATATTGTTGGTACCAAACGCCCTAGAAAACAGTCCGTATAGGAAGGCCGCTTCGTTACTGGACCGTCCTGAAGTATAAAAAATGGCCTCGTTGGGCGAAGTGAGGTTTTTTAGTTCCTTGGCTATAAGTGCATAAGCGTCCTCCCAGGTTATGGGCTCATAATGTAGACTATCTTCTTTAAGGACCATTGGTGTTGTAAGACGCCCACTTTTACCAATTTTAAAATCGGACCACTGTGAAATTTCATTGACACTGTATTTTTTGAAGAAGGCCTCATCAACCTTTTCATATGTCGCTTCTTCGGCTAAGGCCTTAGCACCATTTTCGCAATACTCCGCTATTTTGGAAGGTTTCTCCGGGTCTGGCCACGCACAACCTGCACAGTCGAATCCTTCTTTTTGGTTCATCCGTGCCAATGTTGAAAGGGCTTCTAAAGCTCCCATTTCATTAAAGGTATGTTGCAAGGCTACCTTTACGCCAAGGGCACCTGCAGCATAGTCCATGGGTGCTTTTAATTGAATTCCTGTAAAGTCTATTTTTCCGGTCAAGGAAACATCTCGGTGGATTGTTTTCGGCATCAAAAAGTACTTAATGGAGTATTTTACCCTAAGATATTACAAAAGACTTGGATTAAAAATTGTTTTAAATAATTACAGGTTCCCGATAAAGAGCACCTACAGCGCAAGACTTCAACTATGTAGGTCTTCGGTTAACTTTTTAGAATCGAATCTTAGTTTCGTTCCGATTAAGGTGTGGTAAGAGTAGCTGTATTATCTGTTTTAGATTCAGTCTCCTTAAGTGCAACGTCATCCTTCGCCTGTAAAGTACTGTCAAGTGACACTTTAGATTCTTCTAAGACAACATAGTCGGAGACCAAGTCATAATTTTTGCTACAAGAAATACATAGGGAGGAGAATAAAATTACTAAGACAAAAATGATTGGGAATCTTGAAAGGGAAACTTGCATTAGACTAGGGTAATTATAGGGTTCTTTTTCTAGAATTCTAAAGTATTGACGAAATTTGTTTTCGCGATAAAATGTGTGCTTTTTTCGATGAAATGCACGGAAAAAGTTATTATCATAGATTGTTGATAACATTTCTGACGAGCCCCTTGTAATTTTTAAAAGGCAAATTAAACCCTTCATTTACAGTACATTTCTAGTTTCCCCCGATTTCAAAACGCAACTTCAATGAAGGGTTGTCTCCCGTATTTATTTATTCAGCAGCTTGTTGATTAAGGTATTGCCGTATTTCTGTCTTTTTTTATGAAGTTTTAGAATAAGAGCAAGTTCACTTTCCGTAAGTTCGTAGGCAGTTTTCAAGGATTTAATTTTTCTTTCTCCCAATTCCCGTAAATAATCTAATTCTACCTTTTTTCGTTTGTCATAAAATAATATTCAAAGCTTTTGGAAGCCTCTTCCCTAAGCGGGTTGATTTTTCCTAACTTAAAATTAGGAAGCTTGATAGGTCTCTACAATACCTAGTTCTGGGTATATTTTGAAATGGTTACTGGTTTAGATGTACTTTTTATATCTTTTAAGAAAATACCGCTTATCGGGTATTCTAAATAGGGAATACTTTTAAGAGCTTTGAATTATAACCAAAAATACCATTCAAATGAAAAATTTTAAGGAAGTTGCACTTACAAGCGTATTATTATTTTTAACACCAGTTTTGTTATTGGCTCAAGAAAAAACCCTTCCAATAGGCGCACAGCAAAAAGTAGTTATAAATAAAATTGAGAATAATCCTGCACAGGCTTACAGTTCTACGATAGATTTAAACGATGATCGTTTACAATTAATTATGGCGGGCCAGAGTTACCAGACCAACTATGGAATCTATGCGTCTATTCAGGTAGGCGAATCTACTATGGGACCGGCCTATAAAACTTTGAAAAAGGTAAATTTTGAAATAGTAAATTATAAACCAACTTATTTTATTGGAATAGACTCTATAATTGTCTCCGCCACTAGGGCTTTGGACGGGCTTACATTTAAAATTTATACTCGTGCGCTCAGTGATGAAAATACCTATTCTCTGAATGAAGATGCATTAAGTAACATTCATTTCGAAAAGGGCAGTTACCTACATTCTGAGAGAGTACTGAACCCAATGTTTCCACAGTTTGACTCCATGGGTAAACCTATCTTAATGAGTGATGGGCGGATAGCATGTAAGCCCGATAATGGAAGGGCCTTCGATTTTGAATTTTTCTATAAGGATGCATATTTAGTTGTTAGAAGGGAAGATTATGATCAAAGGACTGAAGAGGTACAAATGTATAAAAATGAGGAGGCCTTTGCTATGCCCGGAAGAAGATGTAAAGAGAGTTTTAATAAAGTTGTTTTTTAAATGTGTAAATGGGCTAATTTTTTCTTTTTCTTACTTATAAATGGCATAAGCATACATGCTTCTGATATAGAAGTGTTTTTTGATTTAACTAAAAATCAAGATTTTGTAGAAGCTCAAAAAATAGCTTCTCAGATAAATGATGAAAACCTAAGTGAGTCACTCTATAATTTAGCCCTTTTGTTATCCACTAAATCATCGGATATTAATAAAATCCCTACGCTTAGAGAGGATGATAGTGACTATTTAAGGTTTGTGAAGAACCTTATTTTAGGTTACAAGTATACCTATGGAACCAAGCAGAACAATCTTGAGGCGTTTAAACGGTTCTCCTTAGCATTGAAATTAGGGTATGAGATAAACAATACAGTTCTGGAAAAGGCAGCGTTAATTGCTTTGTTAGATTTATTTCGTTCTGAAATATTCATAGGTAGTAAACAATTTGAACCCTATTTAGAACGATTTGTTGAATTGAGGTCAGACCGAACAGATGATGCTTTAATAGTGATTTACAGTTTGGTTTTTTCAAGCAAAGGTGATGATGATTTAGAAGGAGTGGACTCTCAATACTATAGCCAGATTGAAAGATTAGATTCAATTTTTAAGTTTTTCCCCAAATCACATTCACTATATTCAAAATATTATTATGAAAAGGGAATTTATTATAAGATCGAGAAGAATTTCGATAAGTCAAAGAACTTTTTTATCAAGTCGGATAGTCTAGCTTCTAGACATGACTGGCAAGAAGATTTTAGGGGAGATATTGCATGGCAGTTATCTGCCTTACATATGGAAAACGAACAACTATCTAAAGCTAAAAACTATCTTAAGATAGCTGGCCAAGCTTCAAAAAAATTACGCGACACTTTTTATAATTATAGGTTGGCTGCGGCCATATTCGAAAAAGAGGGTAACTATGACTCCTCTTATTATTACCTGCGAAAATCAGTGGATATTGAGTACGAGTTGGGTTATAAGAATAACACCTTGGAATCCTCAATATTAACCGTGCAAAACCAGACCGATAGATTAAAACTGGACAAGTTGCAATTAAAATCCAGTAATACAAGAAATAGAAACTGGGCGATTCTTTTAGGACTTCTTCTAGTAACCGGTTCCGTAATTGGCGTGTTGGTCAATAAAAATAGCAAACGCAAACAACTGTTGGCAGAGCAACAAAAAACTTTAGAAGAGCAAAAGGTTTCTAATATACTAAAGGAGCAAGAACTGATTGCTATAGATGCCATGGTTTTGGGTCAGGAGAAAGAAAGGCGGCGTGTTGC
The DNA here is from genome assembly GCF_002742365.1 of Maribacter sp. 4U21. Taxonomy (NCBI): domain Bacteria; kingdom Pseudomonadati; phylum Bacteroidota; class Flavobacteriia; order Flavobacteriales; family Flavobacteriaceae; genus Maribacter; species Maribacter sp. 4U21. Next base: position 6,772 of record NZ_MDGN01000034.1, on the reverse strand, counting down.
CGATGAATTGCATGATGATCTGGGTAGCCTTATGGCGGCAATGAAACTACAGTTCAATTCCCTAGAGGCAAAGGAGAAGAAAGGAAACTTGGAAACCTTTTCTAAGACAGAGGAGTTAATAGACGAAGCCTATGGGAAAATACGGGCTATAGCTCATGCCAAAAATTCTGGTTTAATGGCGAAGCAAGGTTTGCTACAAGCAGTGAACCAGATGGCGGAGAAAATCTCTATTGTTAAAGGCTTGGAGATATCGGTGTCGGATCATGGCTTGAACACACGCCTGGAAAACAGCATGGAACTTACATTATTCCGTATCATACAAGAACTATTGACCAACGTAATTAAACACGCAGAGGCTACGGAAGTTAACATTCATATCACTAATCACGGCGATACCCTAAATGTTTTGGTAGAGGATAACGGAAAAGGATTTAAAACTCATCAAATTACGAATACGGCAAATGGAATGGGTCTAAAAAGTATTGATAAACGAATTTCCCATTTACAAGGAAGTTTGGATATAGAATCGGAACTCACAAAAGGAACAGTAGTAATAATAGATATACCTATATGATACGAATAGCCATTGCAGAAGACCACCAATCTTTAATAGATGGGATGAAGCTACTTCTAAAACATGAGGAGAACATAAGTATTGTGGGCACCGCAAACGACGGAGCGGACTTGGTAAAACTAGTTCGTTTAAAACGCCCCGACGTTGTTATAACCGATATACGTATGCCAAAAATGGATGGAATTCAAGCAACGCAGATTATCAAAAAGGAATTTCCGGAAATAAAAGTGCTGGCTTTTACAATGTTTGATCAAGATGAAGCCGTAAATCAAATGATAAATGCAGGAGCTACAGGTTATATTCTTAAGAACACGCCATTAAAGGAAGTTTTAGAAGCTATCGTCAGTTTGGCTGATGGGAAGGCATACTACGATGCAAATATTACAGTATCTAATTTTGATGAATCAAAAAAGAAATCAGAAAAAGGAATGCTGACACGCAGGCAAAAAGAAATTTTGAAGTTAATAGCGCAAGGCAAAACCTCAAGGGAAATTGGTGATGAACTTTTTATAGGGTTACATACGGTAGACACACACCGAAAGAACATGACACGAATACTAGGTCTTAAAGGAAAAGGTGAACTTCTTAGGTATGCGTTGGAAAAGAAATACGATTTTTAGCTAAATTACCGCTCACTAATTTTTTAAATTTTTGAAATGATTGTTAAAAATCTTCTATTTTCAACAGGGTTGGTCGTATTAGGATTTTATAACGCCGAAGCACAAATTGTAGCTTCTGATTATTATAGCATTTCTAATAAAACTATACTCAAGTCTAAATTTCAGAATACTAGCTCAAGTCTAAATTTTGTGCGTGAAGATTTCGATAACCAAGATTCATATTCCTTCGGTTTTAGTAAGATGGTTACTAATTTAATCCCTTTACTGGTAGATGGTGCCTCTAAACTATTTTACAATCCAGATAATTTTAATAAGGAATATGCTGCTACCTGCTCCCTCTTTGATTCCTCAGGGCGTTTCAATTCTTTAGATCCTAAGAGCAAACTTGTTTTTTTGCATACCGGAGTGGATAAAAAGAAGGAAAAACAAATTCTTAACAGTTTTGAGTTTGCAATCGGTGCCGTAGAAAACGCTGAGGACTATTATTATATAGGATTACAATCCTATGTTTTAAATTATTCAATGGCGAAATTAAGTTCTCCAAAGAATAGAATTAATTATATTTTAGACCTTAGTTTTTATTATTTTGATGGAGATGACAAGGCCCAAGAATTTTATTTAAACCCAATTCTTCTAGATGGCAGGAGCGTTCCTTTTAGTGAAGAAATTAAGCAAATTCAATATCAGGTAATTCCTAAGATGAAGATTTTACAAACTGTTCAACTACACATAAGGGAAGTTAACGCTAGTAAACAAAATTGGGAGAAGTATTTAGAACTATACCAAAGTAACCAAGGGGCTATTTCTAATTTTTTAATAAGAGCGGTAAACAGGAAATAAGCGTCCTGTTTTTAGTTAGGTTTAAGCTATGTAAATTGATTACAGTAGGGCAGAATTAAGAATGTCTTTCTATTATTTATCTAAATGAACTGTGGGCTGCTATCTTGATGAGAAAAGTTAAGATATAGGTGCCAGATGAACCGATGGCTTCCGTCCTGCAAATACAACTGTTAAGGCTAAATGTAGCCTTGATGACTAAAAACAAAAATCCCAAACAAGCACGCTTGATGGGATTTTATGTTTTAAGCCAATTCACAGTTGTGAGTGATCGTGGAGCCGGAGGGATTCGAACCCTCGTCCAAACAAGCAACGCCAGTGCTTTCTACATGTTTAGTTTCCGATTAATTTTCGACGCAGGCCTGACCGGAAACGGCCTAACAAACGCTTAGCTTCTTAAGTTTTAGTGTTATTGCCAAAGCGAACAACAACCTTATGTTGACTTTTCTGGTGCTCCTAAATGGGTCGCCATCAACAAGGGCTACCCAGGAACATCTCGCTTCCCTACCTTGTAGGGACGAGGCAAATCCTACTATAATTCAGATTATGCGGCAAGAGCGTAATTGTTTTCGCCAATTAAAAGTGTGAAATATGAGATTAACGAGCTGTATCCCAGCGCTCGACATGCTTACAATGCCATTGGTCTCGCTGTCAAAACCAGTCGGCCCCTTCAATGAGATCGGTAAACTATGCTTACCGTCATCGAATTGAACCCTGAGCGTAGCCGAAGGGTATCCTCGACCGGATAAACGTTCAGAAATTCAATTCTTCCCAATGATTTTTTTCAAAGAACATTTCGTACCCGAAGCTATATCGGATACATAAGTAGTATTGTTGTCTAACGTCTACTTTGGCGTTACCCCTTTTTTCAAAAAGGGTCGGGCTTTTGGCTATACATGGTATTTGCCGCTATCCCTAACGCGGGTAGCAAAGCTAACAAAAACTTGCGAACTTTACGCTCATCCTAGCCGAAGTGCCTGCTATTTACTACATTTAGGTCAAAATTCAAACCAAAAGAGCATACATGAAGTTCGGAATCATAAGAGAACGTAAGAATCCCCCGGATCGCAGGGTAGTACTATCGCCAGAGGCCTGTCAAAAAGTCCTGTCCACCTATAAAGATGCTCGTATTATCGTGGAGCCTTCACCTATTCGTACCTTCAAGGATAGCGATTATGAAAAAGTGGGAATTACCGTAGCTCCAGAAATGGAAACCTGTGACGTTCTAATTGGGGTAAAAGAAGTCCCTATCAAAAATTTGATTCCCAACAAACAATATTTTTTCTTTTCACATACCATAAAGAAGCAACCCTATAACCGGGACTTGCTTCAGGCTATTTTACAGAAAAATATAGAACTATATGACCATGAGGTCATCACCAACGAAAAAGAACAACGCCTAGTGGCTTTTGGAAGGTACGCGGGTATCGTAGGGGCCTATAACGGCTTTAGGGCTTACGGTCTTAAATATAATTTTTTTAAACTACCTAAGGCGGAGACCTTGACGGATCAGCAAGAATTGATTTCAGCATTGAAAAAAATAACACTCCCCAATATTAAAGTGCTTTTAACGGGTAGGGGAAGAGTAGGCAATGGTGCTAGGGAAATGCTAGATGGTATGGGTATGCGACGTGTTAACGTTTCCGAATATTTAGAGGAGGACTTTCGGGAGCCCGTGTATTGCCAAATAGATGCATCGGAATATAATAAGCGTAAGGATGGCGTGCGTGGCAATAAGACCGACTTTTTTGCAAATCCTCAAGAGTATAAATCCAACTTTTTTCGTTTTGCCAAGGTGACCGATTTCTACATCGCAGGTCATTTTTATGGAGAAGGAGCACCCTATTTGTTTACTCGGGAAGATGCCAAACACCCCGATTTTAAAATCAAAGTTGTCGCAGATGTGAGCTGTGATATCGATGGTCCCGTAGCTACTACCATAAGACCCTCTACCATAGCCGACCCTATTTACGGTTACGACCCTGTATCTGAATCCGAGACCATTTTTACCGATCCCAATGCCATTGCTGTTATGGCCGTCGATAATCTTCCTTGCGAATTGCCGCGAGATGCTAGCATAGGTTTTGGAGACGCATTTCTTAAGAACGTTATACCCGCCTTCTTTAATGGGGACAAAAATGGGGTATTACACAGGGCTCGTATGACCCAAAGTGGCAAATTAACGGAGCGTTACAGCTATTTGCAGGATTATGTAGATGGGAAGGAGTAGCCAAGCTTCTATAAGTGTTTTTGATTTAGGTACGTACTGTCAGTTCGAGTGAAGTCCTGAAAGAGACTTTGTATCGAGAACGCCTTGGAACACTTTTGCTTCTCTCCCGAAGCGTCGGGAACTAATTTTTTTCGTTCACTTGGACTCCGCTCAGTGACCGCCCAGAAAATTCACTCGATTTGACGTCTCGTTTTTCTTTTTGTCAGTTCGAGTGAAGTCCTGAAAGGGACTTTGTATCGAGAACGTTTTGGTACACGTTTGCTTTTCGATATTAATTTTCTTCGTTCACTTCGACTCCGCTCAGTGACCGCTCAGAAAATTCACTCGAAGTGACGTCTCGTTTTTCTTTTTGTCAGTTCGAGTGATTTGCTGACAAGCAAATAGTATCGAGAACGCTTTGGTACGCACATTGCTTCTCGATACATTTTGCAGCTCCCTGTCGAACGCTTCAAAACACTCGAAGTGACAATTGGATTTTCACACTTCCATTCAGTCAAAAACTTGTAAATTGAAGTTAGATAAATTTCACAAATGAACCCTGCCGAAGCTTACATTTTAAATCAAACAGAACCTTACCAAAGTATATTGCTATACCTACAATCTGCTATTGAGCGCACGATCCCGAATGCTCAGTTAAAGTTTAAATGGAACATTCCTTGTTTCTATTGCGAGGGTTCGCCCATTTGCTATCTCAATGCGGTGGTAAAAAAAGGTTATGTAGATGTAGGTTTTTGGAATTCGGCACATTTTACCAAGTACCTGGACCAATTGGTCTCCGATAACCGCAAAGTGGTTCGTTCTTTAAGATACCGTTCGCTAGAGGAAATAGATAATGAACTTTTAATTGCCGTCCTACAAGAAGCCTATAACCTAAGAATGAAAGCTTTTTATAAAAAAAAGTAAAAATTCTTCTCTAAAGGGTATTCATTACCCCTCTTATGGCCACTAAATCGGTTAATAATTTCTCTAGCAAACTTAAATCCAACATATTAGCGCCATCACTTTTAGCGTTTGCAGGGTCAAAATGGGTTTCAATAAAAAGTCCGTCTACACCAGCGGCAATACCTGCCCTTGCCATCGTTCCTATAAGCGCCGGTCTTCCGCCCGTTACTCCAGAGGATTGGTTGGGTTGCTGCAAGGAATGGGTTACGTCTAAAACTACAGGTGCATATTGCTTCATGGTCGGTACGCCCCTAAAATCTACCACCATATCTTGATACCCGAACATGGTGCCACGATCTGTTATAATAGCCTGTTGGTTGCCCGTTTCCGTTACTTTGGTTACGGCGTGTTTCATGCTTTCCGGACTCATGAACTGTCCTTTTTTTATATTTACGGTTTTTCCCGTTTTCGCTGCGGCCACCACTAAGTCCGTCTGTCGTGCCAAGAATGCAGGAATCTGCAGTATATCTATATATTCCGCCGCCATGGCCGCATCTTGTTCGGTATGGATATCGGTCACGGTCGGGACATAAAAGGTTTCGGAAACCTTGCGTAATATTTTAAGCGCTTTTTCATCACCGATACCCGTAAACGAGTCTAGCCTACTGCGATTGGCTTTTTTAAAACTACCCTTAAAAACATACGGAATATGTAGTTTATCAGTGATGGTAATCACATGCTCCGCAATGCGTAATGCCATATCCTCGCCCTCAATGGCGCAGGGTCCGCAGAGAAGAAAAAAATTCTTTGAATCGGTATGTTTAAGTTGGGGTATTAGGGACAGGTTCATTTTGGCTTTAATTTAATAGAACAAAGATACTATTTTAAGCTGCTTTCTGTTGTATAAAGGTACTATTGTGATAAACCCAAATCTACAAATGGTACCGAAACGCATACTGCTCAATTTACTACTGATCTTAAGTGCTGCTCAGGCAATGGCACAGTTTGGTAAAAACTGTGAGTTACGCCAGTTCAAGGTAAATCTTTTAAACCCGGGTTTGGAGTACGAAATGGCACTTGGCGTTAATACCACCCTAGACATTAAGGCCGGTCTGCAAGTAGCGTTGGACCCGCTGCTTCCGGATGTGTATAAAGAATTCGGTTTTAGAGGTCAGTAGATAAATTCATACTTTTGAATTCAATAAATATAGGGTTTATATGGATATTTTCAAGGGTCAAAACCTTCTAGAGTTCTCCGATCGCTTCAAAACGGATCTGGACTGCAAGGAGTATCTCGCCGGGATCAAATGGAAAGAGGGTTTCAAATGCGTCAAATGTAACCATGTCGCAGCGCAGGTAAGAAAAGACTTTTCGAGGACGTGCAACATCTGCGGCCATACCGATTCGGCCACTGCCAACACGCTTTTCCATAAGGTCAAGTTCGGTCTTCGAAAGGCCTTTTTCATCTGTTTCGAGATGTCGACCAGTACAAAGAGCCTGTCGGCCAGTTGCATGGGCGTGCGCTACGGTGTCACCGAAAAGACCGCCCGCCTGTTCATGCTCAAGGTAAGGGAGGCCATGGCGTCCAGCGGGAACCACCCGATGGACGGCACGGTGCACGTCGACGAG
>NZ_MDGN01000033.1:0-458 GCF_002742365.1 Maribacter sp. 4U21 | reverse complement strand
GCAGCGGTTCCATTGATGACATTGGCATAGCCACTTACACCTGGGACTTTGGAGACGGTGCCACGGGCACCGGCGAGACGGTTTCGCACACCTATACCGTTGCGGGCATCTACACGGCCACCCTGACGGTGACCGATGGTGGGGGTGCCACGGACACCGATACGTTGACGATAACGATGGAAGGTGACGATGTCGCTTGCGGTCCACTGCCATCACCTTGGACGGGCAGCGATATAGGGAACGTGGGTGCCGACGGTGAGGCCTGTTTCGACAACGGTACCTATGAGGTCAAGGCCTCGGGAGCCGATATCTTCGGTGCCGCGGACGAGTTCCACTACGTCTACCAGGAGCTTGAGGGCGACGGTGAGATAGTGGCCAGGGTCGTGAGCCTTGGGCAGACCAACCCATGGGCCAAGGCCGGTGTTATGATACGGGGAGACTTGGATGCCAACGCCGCC
>NZ_MDGN01000032.1:0-32935 GCF_002742365.1 Maribacter sp. 4U21 | reverse complement strand
CTAAAATTAAGAAATTATAAACGGTATATTGACACAAATCAAAATGATTTTAACATTAATCGATTGTCCCTTATGCCTCTTTTCAGGTTTTCACATACCAAAAGTGCCTTATCTATTTTGGTTTGTGAGTTCTTATAGCGTGCTATAGCATAGATAATACCCCGTTTTTTACCATCTGTCAGCGCTTCAAAAATTTTAAACGCTTCATAATCGCTCAGTAAGACGGCGTCGAACTCTTCGGGCATATCTACGCCATATTTTGAAGTGTCTTCAAAGAATTGTAGTTGAAAGTAGTCATTGGGAAAGATACCCAGCTCCTTTTGATACCGCTTACCGAACATCATATAGTGATTTCCATTTACCCTTGTCCTGAGCGTAGTCGAAGGGATCAACCAATTTAGTAATTACCTGTGTTTTGCTGTGAAGGGTTTTATGAACAGGGCATTTATCCGCAATCTGTAGAATACGTATTTTTTGCTTTTCATCCAGGTCTCCAGCAAGGGTTATTTCCCTATGAAAGGTATCTATCTTAGCGTTATCGGTTTCACAGTTCTCACAATCTTCAGCGTGCGACTTTGCATAAGAAGTATGCACTTCTACCAAATCTACTTTCCAGCCTTTACGTTTGGTATACATCTGGATGGTCATGGCCGTACAGGCCGATAACCCTGCGGATACAAGCTCATATGGAGACGGACCGTAATCGTTACCACCAAAATCCTTAGGTTCGTCCGCAATCATAAAATGACTGCCTACCTTCATATTCGTTGTAAATCCGTCTTCAATACCTAAACTGGCTACAACTTGATGTTTTGTTTTTAGGGAATCATTTTTTGGAATGCTCATATATCGTTGGGACCAACCAGCGATAACTTTACCAACGTATTGGGAGTCTTCCTTTCTCATAAGCAAGTGATCAGCCCCATCTAGCGATACAAAACTCTTTGGATGGCGAGCAGCTACATAAATTTCCTCTGCATTTTTAATCCCTACGGTATCATCTTGCGGGGAATGAAGAATGAGCAATGGTTTACGTAACCTTTCAACTACGTTTGGTAAGGATTTATGCTCTAAATCGTCCAGAAACTGTTTTTTAATGGTGAAATCCCTGCCACTTAAATTGACAATGGCCTTTCCACTTTTTTCTATTTCCGCCAAGTTGCTTTTAAAAAGATGCTGTACATGTTTTGGGTTCGAGGGTGCGCCAATGGTCGCTACCGCTTTAACAGAGCCTATTTCTGCAGCGGCGAACAAGGCTGCGGCACCTCCCAAGGAATGACCTATAATAAGTGTAGGCGCCTTAAAGTTTTTTTCAAGGTGTTCCGCGGCAGCAATTAAATCAGATACATTTCCAGAAAAGTTGGTGTCTGCAAAATCACCATCGCTCTCACCTAATCCGGTAAAGTCAAAACGAAGCACGGCAAACCCACTAGAGGTCAGCGCTTTTCCGATATTCTTTACCGCCAAAAGATTTTTATTACAAGTAAAACAATGTGCAAAAATCACAAAGTTATGTGGATGTTGGTCCACAGGTAGTTCTAACCGGCCTACCAGTGTCTGCCCTTCTTTATTCTGAAACGTTATTTTTTGAAGACTCATTTTTTACTTTTTCTTGAATACACCTCTTAAGTCGGGATTATAAAAAACTCCTATCTGTAATCGGTCAAAATTTGCAGTTCTAAAATGATTTTTTAAATAACCGGCCTGTACGCTCAGGTTTTCTGTTACGTTAACGCCAAGAGCGGCATACAGACGGTTTTGGTCAAATGCTTCCCTTTGTAGGTTAATGAAGATTTCATCGTAAAAATTCAGGAAGAAAATATCGGTCAGGGGTAAGGTCACTTGAAGGCGATACCTGGCACGGTGGTCCGTTCTTCTTTCGAACTCTGGGTCGCTTTCTTCACCAACGGTTACGAATCGTTGCTCTAATCTGTAACGGTGTTCAAAGAGCACCTCCCAAACTTTGTCCTTTAAAATAAATTGTTGAAAAATACGATGCTCGTTTAACCGCAAATCCTCGGTCAATATATCCCCGAATATGATTCTATTATCAGAAAAATTAGGGTCCGTGTTGATGTACGCATAACCAAAGGTGGCTATGGCATCTGGATTAATATGATAGTTGAGGCCGGTTCGTAATAACAATTGGTTAAAATTTTTGGCCTGCTCGTAATACCGTAATTGCGCTTCGGTATGAATACTGAACTTTTCCGATATTCTATTGGTCCCAAAGTACATGTGCCAAGAACCTAGCTTATCCTCTCCGTTTTCTTGGGCGTTTAAGGAGACGTAAAAAATAGCAAAAAGTATTAATAGAATTTTTTTCATAAAATAGTGGCAATTGTAAACTTGATTACTCTAGGGCTTTATCAATTTTAATTAGTAAATAAATGTTTAAGAACTTGAGGAAAATATTACACCTCACTTTCTATAAACTCGGCATCTTCTATTGGTTTTCCTTTGTCACCTTTTAAGTACACATTCAAAAATTCCAGTACCCTACTGTAGGCTTCTGTCTGGTTTTCTTTTTTTACAAATCCATGGCCTTCATCGTCAAATAGTACATACTCTACGGGAACCCCGTTCTTCTTTACACCAGCTACAATTTCATCCGACTCTACCTGAAGCACTCTAGGGTCTTTTGAGCCTTGCAATACAATAAGTGGTTTGGTCACTTTATCCGTATGAAACAAGGGCGAAATGGCACGCAACCGAACCGAATCTGCACTATTAGGATCGCCTAGTTCTAAATACAGTGCTTCTTTTTGGGCCTCCCACCAAGACGGTATACTGCGTAGCGTACGTATCCAGTTGGTCACCCCGAAAAGATTTACACCGACATCAAATTCCTCTGGAGTATAAGTAAGTGCGGCCATGGTCATATAACCACCGTAAGAACCACCTATAATACCAATTTTTTCACTGTCGATTTCGGGTTGAGAGGCTAACCAATTTTTACCTTCAACACAATCCTTTAAATCTTTATCACCGTGGTTTAAATCATCCATTTGATAAAAGGTTTTACCATAACCACTACTTCCTCTGTTATTAACTGCCAGCACCGCATAACCGTGATTGACCTAGTATTGGATAAAGGAACTGAATCGCTGTCTAGATTGGCCTCCTGGTCCGCCATGTACCCAAACCAAGGCAGGTACTTTATGTTCTGCAGTAGCTTGATGTGGTTTATAATAAATGGCAGGAATCTCTAATCCGTCAAAGGATTTGTAACGGATAACCTCCGCGTTCACCAAATCCTGAGCGGCAATTTCATTATTGAGCACATCGGTCAGTTGGGTTTGCTCTTTTGTCTCCAAATTATATACGTAAAGGTTGCTTGGTGTGTGCGAACCTCCAGCGTAAAAAGTCATCAGGGTCTCATCATCTGAAAAACTAACGTTACTGATATCCATCCCGGCAGTGGTAGGCAGTGGTATATTCTTATCCGTAGCCACCTCCTTTATTTCAATCGTATTTTTAGCATCCTCGTTGATATAGGTAACCTGATACCTGCCATTTTCTGTAAAGTAAGAACCGGAGATATCCCAACTACGCGTCATAACTCTTTCTTTTGATTTACTTGCAATATCGTATTTCATGAGCTGTGCAAACTCGCTGCCATCGTCCGTAGTGTAATAAAGGGCTGTACCATCCGGGGAAAAGTCTTCGGGACCATTGGCACTTTGGTTATCGTTGATTTTCACTATCGATTTATCGTCCATACTATAAACATAGAGGTCGGCATCATTGGTATTGATTGGCTTTATTAACGGAAGGTATTTTTTATCGTCCGATAATCCGCCAAGAAAATGGCCATCCTCGTTCTTGTATACCATTTTAGAGGAGAAATTCTCTATATCCATTTCATGTAAATCCGTGTACCGTGCATCCCTTTTGTTCGAAGCAAAAAAGAAACTCTTTTTATCCTTAGCCCAACCATAAAAATTAGCCCTGGCACCTTCTTCAGGGCTGAGGTCTGTATGGGTGCCATCGGTTTCCCTGAGATAGATGTGATAGATTTCATCACCATTCTCGTCCATTCGAAATAAAATGCGTTCGTCATTGGGGAAATAGGAAATAGCGAAAATAGAGGTACTGTCAGATTTTGTTAATGGTTCCATCTGTTCACCTGCAGCTGGTACCGTGTACATGTTGTAAATACCGGAACGATTACTTGAAATGAGTAATTTGGACTTATCTGGAGAAAAACTTCCACCGCCTATAGCCTCGTTATCCATCATTTGTTCAATGGTATAAGTTTGCATAGTGTCCGCAATAGAAGGTGTTTTTGGCTCCTCTTTGCAGGCCCAAACCAGAATAATTGATACTAAGACGACTAATTTTTTCATGATGTTCTGTTTTAAATATTGTTAAAAAATCGAGGCGTCTTTTTAATGTAGGACCCCCTAGACGAAATAAAATGTATTATCTATCCAAACTAAAAATTTCCGTCTCTTTGAATGGTGAAACATTCAAGCTTTCAATAGACGCTCTATACGCCTTCCATTTGTCCCTAAAGAAGGAATTGGTTTCGTTCAAGGCCATTTTCAATTCGTCTTTCGCATATGTAATTAAATCTCTTTCTGTTTTGGTAATACCGTTTTTACGAGTACCGGAATAGTAACTTGCATTTCCGATGCGCTGCATTACGGTGATTTCCGGATTTCGGGTAATACCTTGGCGTTTATCTACCTTACCGATATATAGTGCTACTACAGAATCAATCTGCTTTACGATATCCTTAGAAGCTTTAATATGGTCTTTATACTTCTTCTCGTCCATTTCCTTAAGTTCCTTACTATATTTTTCCGCAACCATTTTGCTTTCTACCAATTGGGTAACGGCATCGGCCGCTGTTTGCGTCATTTCCTCAATTTCCTTTTCCGTCTTGTAGACCTGGTTAATGGAGGCTATGTTCACATTGAGTCTTGGGTCCGATTTTACAGTGATGGTAGTTTCGTCCTTTACGTCACCAAAATGTAGTTTAATCGTGTAGGTGCCCGGTTTTACGTCCACACCACCCGATTCTTTTTTCTTCTTTACAATTTTTCGTGAAGGTCTATCTGGCCCTTTTTCATCCATATTCCAGTAAATACGATGAAAACCTGCCTTTTCTGGGGTTTTATACTTAAGGGTTCGTATGAGTCTATCACCGTCGTAAAAATCGAACTGAATGGAATCCTTTTTTTGAACACCTGTCAATTCTTCTTTCTCCGTATCGGTTTCTGTCGTGTCGGCCTCATCATCTTTATCATCCGATTTTTCCTTCTTCATGGCTTTCTTCCCTTCTTTTAAGAAGTAGGTAATCATTGCGCCCGACTTCCTATTTTCGGCGTTATACATAGCATCGCCGCCAAATCTACTACCCGTGGGTTGTTGATATGCCGCCTGATATGCCGTCGGTGGACTGAACAACTTTGCATCGGTATTTAGGATACTTTTATCGCTAGCAAGTGCTCGTAACGGCCTGATATCATCCAAAACCCATGCCGCACGGCCAAAAGTTCCGATAACCAAATCATGTTCCCGTGGATGGATTACGAGATCTTTAGTAGAAACGGTTGGGAAGCCCTCCGTCCATTTTTGCCAAGAAGTGGCGCCATCCAAGGAAATGTATAAACCATCGTCCGTTCCTAAAAATAAGAGGTTCTTGTTTTCGATATCTTCAACGATACTCAGCACATAGCTTTCTACATCCGTATCATCTACGATTCTAGACCAAGTTTTACCATAGTCCTTAGTTCTGTAGGCATAAGCCTTATAATTAAATCTTCTATAATCATTGGCCACCAATAAGGCTTCTCCTTTGTTTTTGTTGGACGCTTTAATCTGGGTTATCCAACTACCTTTTGGTAAACCTTTAATATTAGCGGTTACCTCTACCCAAGTGGCTCCTTCGTTTTGCGTATAATGTACGCGACCATCGTCCGAGGCGGTCCATAACATATCTTTTTCTAACGGGGACGGCTCAATGACGAGTAGCGTACAGTGGTTTTCCGCTCCGGTGGCATCCATGGTAAGTCCGCCACTCTCGCTCTGCTTCTGCTTTTCAGGGTCATTGGTAGTCAAATCAGGAGAAATGACTTCCCACGTTAAACCCTTGTCCTTGCTTTTATGGACAAATTGACTCCCAAAATAGACCGTACTATTATCGAACGGGTCCTGAGCTATAGCCGCGTTCCAATTAAAGCGCAATTTAGTTTTCGCATCCGGTGGGGTAGGGCGTACGATGTAATTATTTCCTGTTTTCCAATCATAGCGAGCAACAAAACCTTGCTGACTCATGGCGTAGCCATATTGTGAATCATCCAAATCCGGTACTACGTCAAAACCATCACCAAAAGCAATTTCCTGCCAATAGCTATTTCGAATCCCTTGGTCTCTCCAAACATAGGCAGGACCTCTCCAAGACCCATTATCCTGCATGCCACCATAGACATTATAGGGATACTCGTTATCTACATTGATATGATAGAATTGCGCTACGGGCAGATTACCAATAAAGCGCCAAGACTTTCCTCCGTCCTTTGAAATATTGAGTCCCCCGTCATTCCCGTCCATCATAAACTGACCATTTTTTGGATGAATCCAAAAAGCGTGATGGTCGGGATGTACCCCATTGTTCGCTCGGTACGCCGGCATTAGTTGGGTAAAGTTTTTTCCACCGTCCTGAGAAACATTGACGTAAGTGAATACGGAGAATACACGATTTTCGTTCTCCGGGTCTACATAGATTTCCGAATAATAAAATGGTCTGTTGCCGATATCCTCCTTGTTATTGATCATTTTCCATTTGAATCCACCATCCTCGGATTTGTAGAGGGCATTCTTTTTAGCTTCAACCAAGGCATATACTACATTGGTTTTACCGGGAGCAATGGCAATTCCTATACGTCCAAGGTCACCTTTTGGGAGTCCGTCTTCATCACTCAGTTTTTTCCAGTTTTCGCCCCCGTCATGGGTCATATATAAGCCACTTCCCGTGCCGCCGGATTGAAAAAACCAAGGATCTCGTTTATGCTCCCACATGGCCACCAATAGTTTATTGGGATTGTCGGGGTCCATCACCATATCGGCAACTCCAGTTTTGTTGTTTACAAAAAGTATCTTCTCCCAGCTTAGGCCACCGTCGGTAGTTTTGTAAACACCTCTCTCGGGATGTTCGCCCCATGGCGAGCCGATAGCACCTACGTAAACGGTATTCGGGTCTGTAGGGTCTATTTTTATTCTATGGATGTGTCTTGTCTTTTCAAGGCCCATCGCCTTCCAAGTTTTACCACCGTCTAGCGATTTATATACGCCATAACCACCATTAAGGCTGTTTCTAGGGTTTCCTTCGCCCGTGCCTACCCAAAGTACGGAAGGATTGGACTGTTGTATGGCCACAGCTCCGACGGATGCCGTGACCTCTTCATTAAATATAGGTTCCCAGGTAATACCACCGGAATTGGATTTCCACAACCCGCCAGAAGCGGTTCCTACATACATCATATCCGGATTATCGGTAACTACATCAATAGCCGTAACCCTACCGCTCATACCACCGGGACCTATATTTCTAGGTTTTAGGTCTTGCATGAGTTTCATGTCCAATTCTTGTGCAACAGTAAATAGGGATGTGAAAAGCATCGAGAGGAAAAATAGCTTTTTAGTCATTCTTTAGAGAGGTTAATTAGTCGCCTAAATATAGGAAAAAGCCGAGGTGTTAAGAAGCGATTCGTTTTTTTAACAGGGGATAAATTTATCGCTACCCCAAAGCAGGATAACAATAAAAGCCTAAATAATTCGTTTTAGGCAATATGAAGCAACTAGTTTTCTTATCTATATTACTGATTATCAATTTTTTTGTAAAAGCTCAAGAGCCCAGTGGTGTTTGGTTGTCCAACGATAATCCCGTACTGCAAAAGGCCACCGTTTCTACGGACCTTCCCGGTAAAACGATAATGGATTTTGATACGAATTCCATAGGTACTATAAACACCAAAAATAAAAGTCGACTAACCAGCAATCGTAAGAAGAGCAAGTTCAAAATTCAAGGAACCAAGGGAAAGTTCAAGGTCGAAAGTATTGGTCCAAATATGCTCGTTTTAAAGGGAGCCAAGAACAAACGCTATACTTTTCAAAAGCTGGATTTAAGTCACAAGCTAGAAATGGGCGAAAAAGAACTACAGGAATTCTTAGTAGAGCAACAATGCGATGCAATACAGGGAATTCAGGGACAATTTACCAAAGAGCAGTACTACTTAGATAAAAAAGCCAAAAAACCCTTTGGCCGTTATCAATTTATTAATTTCAGTGAACGCAGTAATGGCTATTGGAGTATAAATACAATTCATGGTAACGCGTTTTTAATTTTTGATGCTGGACAAAACCGGAACGAGGGTATTTTTCAAATCACCAACGTCAAGGTGAACGGTTTTACTTTACTTCCGCTACAGAACACTAATCCGATGAAGGGATTAACTTCTATAAAGACCTGTTTGTAAGATTACGCCATAGAAATTTACTTATTTTCTATTGTATCGTATCGCTACGCGATTAAATAAAGCTGATAATAGAGATTCACTCAAACTTGTAGGATTACGTTTTATGGCGGGGTTGCTATTTGCAATTTATATATCTGTAACCTTTTTAAATGGTATAGAAATCACGGATTACATCATGGGTCTAATTTTCATACTGGCATTTGTATTCCCGTTATTTAAATCTGAATACTATTTGGGTTGGGTACTCGGTGCTTCATTTGCTTTTGGAGCTATACTTCCCATACTGTTTGGAAGTAAATTATGTTTGATTTTCTTTTTGATCTATCAATTAGTGGATAGTCTTAAAAGACTACTACTATCAAAAGTAAAATAATATTACTTCTTCATAAACATCCCGAACAGTTCTTTTCCCTGCCTTGGCGGAATGGAATTGTGACAGATTTCAAAAGTAAGTGACTTTAAATAAGGCCGAAAGAAGCTCAGATACAATGCTTTATCGCCCCCAAAAGGACGTTTTTCCATATCGCCGGTCAAAGGAAAATTAAACCAAACACCTACCAGTTTCCCATTGGACTTTAGAAGGTTTGCCATCTGTTTTGCATATCCAAGCCTGTTCTCGTCCGTAGGTACAAAAGAGCAGAAAAAGGTTTGTTCTAGAATTAAATCATACAGGCCTTTGTGCTCAAAAAAATCTTCTTGAAGTAATTGTTCTTTGGGGAAGTCAGGAATTCTTTGCTGGAACGAGGTCAAGGGGATTTGAGAGATGTCCATCACGTAAATATTCCTAAACCCATTTTGCCATAGATATTCTGCTTCGTAGGCGTTTCCCGCTCCTGGAATTAGTACGCTAATGGACTTGTCCCGCAATTGGTCTATATATGCCTTTAAAGGAGAGGAGGGGTGGCCAATATCCCAACCTGTACTTTGATTGTGATAACGTGCGGTCCAATATTTTTCTTGGTTTTCCATGGCGGAAAAAATACCTATTTAGATGAGGCATCAAAAATAATTCAAAAGTTAAGGAGTTCAAAAGTCTTGGATGCTTGAAATAGTTTTACTTCTTCTAAACCCCTAAACCCCTAAACCCCTAAACCCCTAAACCCCTAAACCCCTAAACCCCTAATTTCTCCATCCACCCATTTCAGCCTGAGCTTTATAGCGTACCAATCGAAGGAGGTCGTGTGGACCAGGTGCTAACAGTACCGGCAGAAGATGTTCAATCGAATAGGGAAGGCACCAAGTTAGTGTACCATGATAAAAAGGGGTTATGAGGATACCTTTCGAAAGCACCACGTATCTGCCATAACCCGGGATATTTGGGAATACGATGTAGCCACAGGTAAACACAGGATGTTGACCAGCTTCAAAGGTGAGGACAGAAATCCCGTGTATAGTGCTAATGATCAGGTTATGTACTACCTAAGTGAAGAAAGTGGCTCCTACAACGTGCATAAAATGGCTGCGGACGGGTCTGGTAAGGCCCAACTAACGCAACTTAAAACACACCCAATTCGCTCGTTAAGTATAGGGAATGGTACCATGAGTTTTAGTTATGACGGTGAACTCTATACGCTTAGGGAAGGTGAAACACCTAAAAAAGTACCGGTATTTATACGAACGCAGCGTGCCACAAATGCATTGGAATATGTTTCTGTGAACGGTGGCGTTCGTGAAATGGACATTTCGCCAGATGGCAAGGAAATCGCTTTTGTAAGTAGGGGAGAAGTGTTCGTAACCGCCGTAGATGGTTCTTTGACCAAGCGACTCACCAATACGCCGGAGCAGGAACGTTTCGTAAAATTCATGCCAGACGGTAAAGCGGTGACCTATGCAAGCGAACGGGACGGAAAATGGAGTATTTACAAAACCTCTAAAATTAGAAAAGAAGAGCCTTATTTTTTCGCAGCCACCATCTTAAAGGAAGACACCTTACTAACTACGACTACGGATGTATACCTTCCTGAGTTTTCGCCAGATGGTAATCTAATGGCCTATATAGAAGGGCGTAGAACGTTGAAAGTCAAAAACTTAAAAACAAATACGACTACTACCTTACTTACACCCAACGAGTTATATCACTTTTCGGATGGCGATAAGTATTACCAATGGAGTCCAGACAGCAAATGGCTTTTGGTAGACTGGGGCGTCACCCTAAGTAATAGTGAAATATTACTCATTTCGGCCGATGGGAAATCACGTACCAATTTAACAGAAAGTGGTTATTATGATATATCGCCAAAATGGATAAATGATGGTAATCAGATTATCTGGTTCGCCAATCGAAACGGATTAAAAAGTTATGCCACCAGTGGACAGTCAGAATTTGATGTTTATAGCATGTTCCTGACCAAAGATGGATGGGATAAATTTAATATGACCAAGGAAGAACACGATTTGATAAAGTTGATGGAAGAGGGCGATGAGAAGGAGGATGAGGGAGCCGATGATCAAGGGGATAAGAAGAAAAAGAAAAAGAACGATGACGAGAAAAACGAAACCGTAAAACCTTTAAAATTTGATTTGGAAGATGTTCAAGACCGCAAGGCACGTTTAACCATACATTCTTCAAAATTGGCAGACGCTGTGCTATCTAAGGACGGTGAAAAGCTATACTATCTTACTCGTTTTGAGAAGGATTTAAACCTTTGGGAAACAGAGGTCAGGACCAAGAATACCAAGATGCTGGTTTCCCTAGGAGCCAAATCCGGTGGTTTACAATGGGACGGGATACAAGAGAATTTGTTTCTACTTGCCGATGGGAAAATAGCAAAAGTAGATATCAAGGCCGGTAAAAAGGAGAATGTTAAATTAAAGTCGGAAATGGTGTTGGATGCCGATGCGGAGCGTCAGTATATGTTTGACCATATTTGGCTGCGTACCAATGGTATTTTCTACCATTCCAATTTTCACGGAATTGATTGGAAGGCCATGCGCAAGGAATATCAAAAATACCTACCACATATTGGTAATTCATATGAATTTGCTGAAATGGTTTCGGAACTATTGGGTGAGTTGAACGTCTCGCATGCGGGCGGGCGCTTCAACGATGATATTAGAAATGGGGATGCTACCGCTTCTTTGGGAATTTTTATGGATTACGGTCATACGGGCTACGGTATAAAAATTGCCGAAGTCATTAAGGGAGGTCCGTTGGATAAGGCAAGTTTTGATTTGAAGCCCGGGATGCTCATCGAGAAAATAAACGGTGAAACAATACTGCCCTCCAAGGATATTGCCAGTTATCTTAACAGAAAAGCAGGAGAATTTATGCTGTTGGACATTGTTGGAGTCAATAACACTAGAAAACAGATTACCGTAAAACCAATTTCTTTAGGTCAGGAAAGTAGACTATTGTACGATAGATGGGTGAAACAGAACGAAAAAGAGGTTTTGGAAAAAAGTAAGGGAACATTGGGTTATGTGCATATTCCGGGCATGAGCGATGAACCTTACCGCACCATCTACGAACAAATGATGGGTAAGTTCATAGATAAAAAAGCGGTAATTGTAGATACGCGATTCAATGGAGGCGGGGATTTGGTAGCGGATCTAGCGATGTTCTTTACGGGTATACCCTTTCTTTCCTATGAGACCGAAGATAGGGTCGTAGGTGGGGAACCTACCTCTAGGTGGACAAAACCCACCTTAGCCATGTTCAACGAGTCTATGTATAGTGATGGTTCTTGTTTTGCAAGCGGTTATGTGGATTTAAAAATCGGAAAGACCGTAGGAATGCCCGTACCAGGAACCTGCAGTTTTGCAGGTTGGGAACGCTTACCCAATGGAGGTGTTTGGGGTGTGGTACCGGTAAGTGCAAAGAACAAGGCAGGAGAATGGTTGGAGAATAACGAGACCAATCCAGAGATTTTAGTTAAAAACCAACCGGATGTCATTGCTAATGGCCGGGATGAACAACTAGAAAAATCCATAGAAGTGTTGTTGAAAGAGGTGGAGTAGACGGTTTACAGTGGGCAGTAGTCAGTAAGCATTGGGCAGTAGACAGTAGGCAGTGGACAGTAGACAGATGGCAGTTGGCAGATGGCAGTTGACAGCTAACACTTAGTTCGCTTCTTTATAAACAACACCATCCTTCATCACAAATACTACATCCTTCATTCTGGAAATATCTTGTAAAGGGTCACCTTTTACGGCAATGATGTCCGCCCAATACCCCTTCTTTAAGCTTCCGAGTTTGTTCAAATGAAACATACGGGCATTCTGGGAAGTCGCTGAGGTTAGTACCGCCATAGGTTTCATTCCGTAGTCGACGAGCAATTCCATTTCCCTATAATTTTGTCCATGGGTAAAAACACCCACATCACCACCAAAAACAATAGCTACACCCGATTCCAATGCTAATTTAAAAGAGGACCTTTTCTTTTTTATGCGTTCCGGTTCCGGTTCTTTTCCTTTCTTCCAGCCACGGTACTGTGCAATTGCATCTCCGGCCGCTAGAGTCGGACAGAATCCGATACCTTTTTCCTTCATCAGTTTAAACAGTTCTAAAGTTGCCCCATCTCCGTGTTCTATGGTTTCTACACCTCCGTTAATAGCACGCTTAATTCCCTCGGGTGTACTTGCATGCGCGACGACGTATTTTCCGGCACTGGTAGCCGTAGCGACCATGGCATCGATTTCCTCCTGTAAAAAGGTAGGTTGGGAAATTGCCCCTGACGTCCAACGGTAGTCGGCATAAATCTTAATAAAGTCGGCACCATTTCCCATTTGACGTCGCACCGTTGTTATTGCTTCCGGCATTCCACTAACCGCCTCAGCTCCGAGTGGCACGGTAACACCATCGTGAAATCCTTTGGGTCCGTAAGCACCCGTGGCGACTATAGCAGGTCCGGCAACAAGCATACGAGGTCCTGGAATAATTCCCTCTTCAATAGTTTTTTTCAAATAAACATCGGTGTAACCGGCTCCCTCGGCCCCTAAATCCCTTGTGGTGGTGACGCCGGCCATTAGGGTGTTTTTAGCATGTACGGTCCCTCGGATGGCCCTCTCTACAGGCGATTCCTTCAACACTTGATTGTTCCAATCGGTCTCGTTATAGGGGTGTAGTAATAGGTGGGAATATCCCTCGATAATACCGGGCGTTAGCGTTGTCCCCGCCAGCCAAATTTTCTTAATGTTAGCAGGTCTGGTCAATTCGTTTGCAGTACCTGCATAGGTAATGATGTTTCCCTCCACGAGTACTACCCAATCCGAATGTAATTTCTCCCCGTCAAATACACGGTCGGGTACCAATAGGGTCTGTGCCTTGAGCATCAAGCTTAAGAAACAAACCGTAACAAGAATAACATTTTTCATTTAATCAATTTTTATGGCGCTGTCGAGCAGTGCTTTTAACTTCCGCGCAGAATAGGCTGTATTGCTTTTAATTAGATAATGGATTTTTTCCGTGTTCCCAATTTCCTCCAGAGGATTAGCATCTAAAAGTACAATATCCGCAATCTTGCCTCTGGTAAGACTACCATAGTCAGAATCTTTCTTAAGGAACTTGGCCCCGTTATAAGCTGAGGTCCGCAAGGCCTCCAGCGGGGAAATACCGTTGCCCACCATTTCTTGTAATTCTTGATGAAGTGATATTCCTGGATAAACAAAGGAGTTGTAAGCACCACTGTCCGAACCGGCTAAAAGCCCAACTCCGGCATCACTTAGGGATTTGGCCAATTCACCAAAAAAGGCATCGAGTGCTTTTCGGTTGGCAACAGCTCCAGGTTTGGAATTTTTTACTCTATTTATCCGTCCCTGATAGGTCTGGATAAGGCTAGGGGTCATATATTTTAAATAAGGGTCGTTTTCGTGATTATCCTCATCTAAATAACTCAATGTCTTACCGATATGTAGCGTAGGTACCACATGAACATCATTTTTCTTTAAGGAAGCGAAAGTATTAGCCGCTGTAGTGTCCGAAAAACTTTGCATCAATAAGGGCATGGCGTCCCAAAAGCCTATTTCCCCGGATTTCATTTTGTTGGTGACGGAAACTTCATTGGCCGCGCAGCCTTTCATGATATAATAAAGGTGTTCAATGGCATCAATGCCAGAGGCTACGGTCTCGTCCAAAGTAACGGTAAATGGCATATGTCCGGAAGTGATTAGGCCTCTTTTTTCAGCTTCCTGTATGGTTTTAAGGTAATCTTTGGCAGCGATTCGGCTATCGTAAAGCTTCACAAAATCTACAGGTATCCGTTGCAACGAGTCTAATGCTTTTTGAATGTCAGCCTCATTATCGACCTCAAAAGAGCCTGCCCATGTTGCACCTTTGCCATCTATTTTTGGCCCGGATGTAAAGATGGTAGGACCGACCAAAGTTCCTTCGGCAATACTATTTTTCCACTCCATAACATTCTTGGTAAGGTCCCCACCAGCATCTCGTACCGTGGTTATTCCGTTGGCCATAAAAAGTTTCAGAAAATTTTTATTTGTTTCAATGAGCGAATCGCCACCTCTAAAATGCACATGGTTGTCCCAAAATCCAGGTAAAAGATATTTGCCATGCGCATCGATTTCTAGCTTACCTTTTAATGGAATATCCTCGGATGCAGATTTAAGTTCCATAATCATACCATTAGTGATACCTATATGTTGTTTAGATATTTTACCCGTTTCCAAGTCTATAATAGAACCGTTGTTTAGTACGATATCGTAGGTGATTTCTTCTTGACCTTGGCACGCAACGATCAGCACAATCAGAAAAAGGAGGGGTTTATGACGTAATATAGATTTCACCATGGCAGCATTGAATTAGCCATGGGAAGGTAGAAATAATTAGCGATTTATAATTCTTCTCAACAGGATAAAAATTAAAATGAAGAGCGAATAACCGATAAAAAAGGGAATAATATAATCTCTAAGACCCAGCACCAACATACAACCGATGACCAATAATTGAAAACCTAGACCAAAGGTAGAAACTGCGGTCATAAACCAATTGGGAAAGCTATTGCTCTTTTCTGCTTCACGGTCCAGCGCATAGATAATACGGTCAAAGACACCATAGAGCAAACTATACAACGTAAAGAAAATATTTACACTTCTCTGGCTCTCTCCTTTTAAAGCAGTAGGCGTCTCATTTTCAAATATGCGGCTTGTGGTATCTCCGCGTTTATTTTTTCTTAAAATTACGTAGTAATAATTGTATAGGGTGCCCTGTAGCTGTAATCCAACGAATGCTAAAACCGTCAAAAACCACGATTCAGAGCTTACGTGCCAAATAGCAATGAGTATGAGAAGGTTCAGGATAATATCTGCAACAGAATCAAAATAACGTCCCGTGTACGATGGTGTTTTTTTCAATCTTGCCAATTCCCCGTCCGCGGCATCGAGGATAGACTTCAAGACGAGAAAGAATAAGGTAGCCCAATAGTACTGGTTCAATAAGCAAACAATTGCCACTAATCCGGCGATGATAAAACTTATGGTAACATGTATAGGAGTGAAGGAAGTATGTTTTAGACTATTGGCAATAATTCTCGCAACAGGTCTACCATAATCCGATAAATCCAAGAATTGGTGTTCCTTGGGTAATTTTGACATTTTTTGGGGGTAGGGAAGGAAAACCAATAACGGAAACACGCTGGCTTGGTACACCCTCCGAACATGATGTAAAAATAACATATAATTTACAATTAGTTCAGATAGAATTGATGTTTTAGCATTACGGGAGTTAGCGCTGTCCGCCATTTCTGTATCTTTCGTTAGCAGCACACAGCCGTACAATTTCTGCTATTCGCTTTTCTCTTGTTGCTTCTCGTTTTGCCTGATTTAGCCAATACAGGTAGCTTTTGCGTTGCCCTTGGTAAAACGTTTAAAATTCTTGAAAGCTTTAGTATTTTGACGGAAGGCATATGCTAGGTCTTTTGGAACGATACCATTCTCCACATCGTCCAAAGCCACCCACGAGCCATTGGCCTTGGCAATGGCCACAGCATCACGGCCGCTTTCATGCATTAAATTGGCCTTTTCTAGAGATTTTAGATGCTCTTTGTTCACCTTGCTCCAAACACTTTTAGGTTTTCTGGGACAGATATATTGTCTCCTTTTTCCCTCTCCCAAACTTTTTAGGGTGCTGTCTATCCATCCATAGCATAGTGCAACCCTGACGGCTTCTTCCCATCGCATACTTTCATTTTCATGGTCCACTTTATAAAAAATGAGATAAATACCTGAATAGGTTTTATGATTTACATCCAGCCACGCCCTAAATTCCTTGTCATTTTTAAAATAGAATTTGGGAATTTTTGATTTTTCCATCCTGTTTTGCTCAAAATTTTGGGAAAAATACAATCTTCCCTTCGGGATGTGTTGGTTTATAAAGTTCCTAATATTATTTTTAAATCTATTTTGATTAACGCTTAACAAAATTTTTAAAAATGAAAAAGGTATTATCCTTATCAATATTGATTTTGACTTTAATTCTGGGTTCGTGTAATAATAAAAGGGAGGGGGAGCCAAAAGTATTGGTCTTCTCAAAAACAATGGGTTTTAAACATGCTTCTATTCCAGCTGGAATTACTGCTATACAAAAACTGGGCAAAGAAAACGGATTTGTGGTGGATACCACCAAAAATGCCGCGCTGTTCAATGATGATAATTTGAAACAATATTCGGCTGTTGTTTTTTTGAGTACCACATTGAACGTGTTTGATCATTATCAAGAGGCGGCTTTTGAACGTTATATTCAATCTGGAGGAGGATTTGTAGGTATCCATGCAGCAGCCGATTGTGAATATGATTGGGGCTGGTACAATAATCTAGTGGGAGCGCAATTTTTGAGTCATCCCACAGGTACGCCCGAAGCCGACTTTATCATTGAGGATAATAGCTTTATAGCTACAAAACATTTGACAGAGAAGGTCTGGCATAGGGAAGATGAAATATACAATTACAAAAATATTAACCCAGATGTAAATGTTTTAATGACAGTGGATGAGTCTACGTATAAAGGTGGTGAAAACGGAGACAATCACCCTTTTGCATGGTATCATGAATTTGATGGGGGAAGAGCCTTTTACACTGGAGCGGGACATACGAAAGAAAGCTACTCCGAGGAATTTTTCTTAAAACATATTTTAGGCGGAATAATATATGCAATAGGCGATAACGAACAGCTCGATTATTCCAAAGTAATCTCCCGAATACCACCGGAAATAGACCGTTTCTCAAAAATTTCGCTTTCTGAGGGAGAGTTTTTTGAGCCTACGGAGATGACTATCCTTCCTAATAATGATGTACTTATAGCGCAACGTAGGGGAGAGGTTCTGTTGTATAGCGAAGCAACTAAGGAAATTAGCGAAGTGGCCAAGTTAGATGTATATCATAAAACATTGAACACGCCTGGGGTTAATGCAGAAGAGGGTTTAATGGGCATTCAAAAAGACCCTGATTTTGTAACCAATAATTGGGTTTATATATACTATGCCCCAACAGGTGATGCACAGGTAAATCGTTTGTCACGTTTCAAATTTACCGATGGTGTTTTTGATATGGCTTCGGAACAGGTGATATTAGATGTTGATAGTCAAAGGGAAATCTGCTGTCACACGGGTGGTTCTATTGCATTTGGACCTGATAATATACTGTATTTGTCCACAGGTGATAACTCAACCCCATTTAACGAAAAGGGAGTCAAATACATAAATAGTGGTTATGCACCTCTGAATGACATCCCAGGTCATGAACAGTATGATGCCAGAAGGTCATCGGGAAATACTAATGATCTTAGAGGTAAAATATTGCGAATAAAAGTGAATGAAGATGGTAGCTATACCATTCCAAATGGCAACCTATTCCCTGTTGGAACAGATAAAACAAGACCTGAAATATACACAATGGGACACCGTAATCCATATCGCATATCTGTGGATATCAAAAGAGGATATGTGTATTGGGGAGATGTGGGACCAGATGCACGAGTTGATAGTTTAGCAACACGAGGTCCTAGAGGTTATGACGAAATGAATCAGGCTAAAGAAGCCGGTAATTTTGGCTGGCCCTTATTTATAGGTGATAACTTCGCTTACAGGTCTTATAACTATAAGACAGGGGAGTCCGGTGCTGCTTTTGATCCGGAAAAACCTATTAACAATTCTAGAAATAATACCGGTTTAGTAGAGCTCCCAAAGGCAATGCCGGCCTATTCATTTTATCCTTATGATGCTTCTCAAGACTTTCCGCAATTGGGAACGGGCGGCAGAAATGCCATGGCCGGTCCCACATATTACTCAGACCTATATCAAGGAGAGGAAAAGTTACCAAGTTATTATGATGGAAAGGTCATTATCTATGATTGGATGAGAGGATGGATGAAAGCCCTGCATCTCAATAAAGATGGTAGTTTTAATAAAATGGAGCCTTTTGCATCGGATATTGATGTAAACAATCTTATAGATATGGAGGTAGGTCCAAATGGTAAAATTTATCTTCTGGAGTACGGTAGCGGATGGTTTTCTAAAAATGCTGATTCCGGTCTAAGTTATATATCGTATAATGGTGGAAATAGACCGCCATTAATAGATGAATTTATGTTAGACCATACCTCTGGACCATTGCCCCTTTCAGTAACGGCTACCGTGAAGGCAAGAGATCGTGAAAATGATGATATGACATATACTTGGGATTTAGGAAATGGAGAAATTAAAGAAACCAAAAATCCTCAAATTTCTTATACCTATTCCAATGCAGGGGATTTTAGGATTTCAGTAGCGGTTAAGGATACTGCTGGCGAATCGGCTAAAAGTAATTCCATTGTTGTTGTGGCAGGCAATTCAAGACCCGAGGTGACCATTGCCATTAAGGGTGGTAATACCTCTTTCTTTGTTCCTGGTCAAGAAGTAGAATACGCCGTCAGCGTTACAGATGTGGATAGCAATACTTCGGTGAACGAGGCTAATATTTTTGTAAGTGTGGATTATTTGGAAGGTATGGATAAGGTTGCTATGTCTTTAGGACATCAGCAGGTATCTGGCGAAATTACAGGTAAAGCCTTGACGCAAACCATGGATTGTAAAACTTGCCATAAGGAGGCAGAAGCATCTATTGGTCCCAATTATAAGGATATAGCTGAACGTTACAAAGATCAAAACGATGTTATTCCCTATTTAAAGAAAAAAATAGTTTCTGGCGGAACCGGAGTTTGGGGCGAAGTAATGATGCCTGCACATCCCAATATTACTTCAGATGAGTCTAGGCAGATAGCTCTTTATATACAATCATTAGTCTCGGATGGTACTAAGAAATTATCGCTTCCTGCGAACGGAAAGATATTTCCAGAGGCTAAAAACCCCGGTGAAATGATGGTCATTACGGCAAGTTATACGGATGGAGGAGCAGATGGTGTAATACCGTTAACAGGTTCCAAGTCTATCGCTTTATCCAGCAATACCATAGGTTTTTCTAAAGCGACCAAAACCAAGGACATGTCGGCAGTTACTTTTGGAGGTCAAGATTTATTAGTGCTGCAAGGTGAAGCGGGATGGTTCGAAATTGAAGAAGTAGATCTTACTGGTGTTCAAATGATAGTTTTGGCCGTAGGTTGGCAAGAAGCACCAAAAGCGGCCTATAATTTTAATGTTCGTTTAGATTCCCCTGATGGAGAAATAATAGGAGAAGGCATTCTAGGTGTGCAGCCGTCCGGAACTCCTGGAGCCGGAATAGTCCTACCTCTTGCTCGAGGAATTGAAGAAAAACATAAGCTTTATATAACTGGTTCCGTCGAAAATGGAGCCGCACCTTCTTTGGTTGCTTTAATGAGTGCAACCTTTAACTAATTCAAAGATAAAAAGAGCTCGCTTTTAAGTTGGTTATTTTGATTAGTTGAAAATTTGGCTAAATTTATGGTAACTAGTTTCAGCTGCGAAACTTCTGATAATGAGTTGTTAATGAATTAGGTATTAATGACTTCAAAATTGTTGTTAGTCGAATTTTATCCCTAGTTTTTTCTTTCGTCATTAACTTTAGCTAACGATTTAAGGTAATTTTTGCTATGAAAACCTATAATTCTCTGAAAATAAAACTGTCGCTAAAGGAAATGTTGATAAGCCTTGGTGTACTATATTTTTGCGGTGTTTATTATTCGTGCGAACAGAAACCCTCTACTTCTGAAAGGGTCATCGCTAAAGCTGATATCCAAGGTATTCCGGAAAAAATTGATTTTACATTTGACGTAAAACCTATTCTTTCTGACCGTTGCTTTATATGCCATGGCCCTGACAAGAACGCTATTGAGGGCAATTTATCCTTGCATACAGCAGAAGATGCCTATGCGGCACTCGGTGAAAATAAGGACCGGTTTGCTATTGTTCCGAACAAACCGGAGGAAAGTGAGTTAGTGCACCGTATTTACAGCGAGGACGCCAACTTATTAATGCCACCTCTAGAATCTAATTTGGAATTAACGCCCAAAGAGAAAGCTATTCTAGAGAAATGGATAGCGCAGGGAGGAGAATATAAAGAGCATTGGGCCTTTATTGCCCCGGTAAAGCCTGAGGTACCTGAAATCAACGATTCGGCCTGGGCAAACAACGAAATAGACAAATTTGTACTGAAAAAAATGCGCTTAAACGGTCTTGCCCCGTCGGAGGTGGCCTCCAAAGAAAAATTGGTTCGCAGGGTGTTTTTTGACCTTACGGGGCTTCCACCTTCTCCAGAGCAGGTGAATTCTTTTGTAAATGATACTGCTGGGGATCCGTATGAGAATCTGATAGATTCATTGTTACAGACCATAGATCATGCCGAGCACATGGCCGCCGAGTGGATGGATATTGCAAGATATGCAGATACACACGGTTATCAAGACGATTTTGAAAGAACCATGTGGCCGTGGAGAGATTGGGTAATTCACGCCTTCGATGAAAACATGCCCTATAACCAATTTGTAACCTATCAGTTGGCTGGTGACTTAATGCCCGATGCCGATTTGGAAAAAATATTGGCTACCGGTTTCAATCGTAATCATAAAATTACCTTTGAAGGAGGTTCTATTCCGGAAGAATACCATGTGGGGTATGTAGAAGATAGATTACAAACATTTGGCACCACCTTTTTGGGATTGACATTGGAGTGTGCTCGTTGCCACGATCATAAATACGACCCTATCAGTCAAAAAGAACATTTTGAGCTTTTTAGCTTCTTTAGTAATAACAAGGAAAAATTGTCCATTCCTTTACCAGGGGAAACTCCAGAACCATATATTACCATTACGGAAAAGGAAGCGAGCGGTGTATTGGATTTCGTCAACTTTGACAAAGCGCCTAAAAAAGAAGTACCTGTCATGGTTATGTACGAGCGAGAGGAGTGGAAACCTGCATTTATCCTAAACCGTGGGGTTTACGACCAACCGACGGACCAAGTATTCCCCGACACACCAAAATCCGTTTTATCATTTCCAGAGAACTATCCTAAAAATAGGATGGGACTTTCTAAATGGCTTTTTGATAATGAAAACCCACTAACGGCAAGACTAACCATAAATAGATATTGGCAGCGTATGTTCGGAAATGGCCTGGTGAGTTCTTCTTATGATTTTGGAAATCAGGGTGCTTTACCCTCACATCCAGAGCTGTTGGATTATTTGGCCATTAAATTCAGGGACGAAGGATGGAACACGAAAGCAATGTTAAAATACATGGCCATGTCCGCCACCTATAAACAGCGCGCGGTGACTACGCCGGAACTATTGGAGCAAGACCCGGAAAATAGACTACTGGCGAGAGCGCCCCGTCTAAGACTTACGGCCGAAATGATACGTGACCAAGCACTGGCTATCAGTGGTTTATTAACGAAAGAAGTAGGCGGACCAAGTGTAAAACCATATCAACCAGAAGGTATATGGGAAGAGACCACTGGCGGTGGCGGGGGAAGTACCTCTCGTTATGTACAGAGTGAAGGTGAGGATTTATACCGCAAAAGTTTGTATACCTTTTGGAAGCGGACCGTACCGCCCCCGAGTATGATGACTTTTGACAGTGCTTCAAGGGACCTATGTTCTGTAAAACGTCAAGAAACCAATACGCCGTTACAGGCCTTGGTACTATTGAACGACCCCCAATTAATAGAGGCCTCTAGAGCTTTGGCCACTGTAAGTATTGAGAAATTCCCTCGAGAGCTAGAGAAACAAATTTCGTATGTCTTCCAAAAAGCGACCTCGCGTTTACCCGATGCAGAGGAAAAAACGATGTTATTAGATCATTACAGGGACATGCAATCAAAAATAGACAATGGCATTATCGAGGCGTCCGATTACATTGCTATCGGTGAGTATATTTCAGAGGCCGATGTATGCCAAAAGGAATTGGCTTCCTTGTCATTGGTGGCACACACTATTTTTAATTTAGACGAGTCTATTACTAGAGGTTAGTTATGAGTGAAAAGAAAATTATAGAGGAACGTTCACTGTTATTGAACAGAAGGTCATTCTTAGGTAAGGCGGCCTTAGGTGCGGGCTCCGTAGCACTTGCTTCGTTACTTGGACAATCGTTTTTTAGACAGGATGCGAACGGTATTATTACCAAGGCTAATGATTTTGGAGGTAATGATGGAATGTTGAATGCCTTACACCATGCCTCAAAGGCCAAAAGAGTTATTTATCTTTTTCAGAGCGGCGGCCCCTCTCAGTTAGAGTTGTTCGATTATAAACCCACTTTAATTAAGAGGAGAGGTGAAGAATTACCGGAATCTATTAGAAACGGTCAACGGCTAACGGGCATGACCTCGGGTCAGGATAGTTTTCCCTTGGCAGGATCCGTATTCGACTTCAAACAATACGGTAAGAACGGTACGTACATAAGTGATTTACTTCCGTATACAGCCAAAATGGTAGATGAACTTTGTATCGTAAAATCTATGTACACCGAGGCCATAAATCATGATCCCGCAGTTACCTTTTTTCAGACCGGTTCACAACAGCCGGGCCGACCCAGTATGGGCTCTTGGTTAAGCTATGGTCTTGGTAGTGAGAACAAAAATTTACCAGCTTTTACGGTCTTGTTGTCCAGAGGGTCTGGAAGGCCCAACGGGCAGCCTTTATATACTCGATTATGGGGCAACGGATTTCTGCACTCACTTCATCAAGGTGTACAGTTTAGGGCGGCAAAAGACCCCGTTCTTTATTTGAACGACCCTAAAGGAGTTACTAAGGAAGGTAAAAGGGCCATGTTGGATAAACTGGCAGAACTAAACGAAAAACAATTTACCGAATTCGGAAACCCGGAAATACGGAGCAGAATAGCGCAGTATGAGATGGCCTATAAAATGCAAACTTCTGTTCCAAATGTAATGAAGACCGATAATGAGCCTGATTATATTTATAAAATGTACGGGGCCGATGCCAAAATCCCGGGTACTTATGCAGCCAATTGTTTGCTGGCCAGAAGATTAGCGGAGCAAGATGTACGGTTTATACAGTTGTACCACATGGGTTGGGACCAACATGATAACTTACCGGGCGCTATAGAGAAGCAGGCAAAAGATGTGGATCAGGCTTCTGCTGCGCTTGTGGCCGATTTAAAACAGCGCGGTCTTTTGGAGGATACTTTGGTCATCTGGGGAGGCGAATTCGGAAGAACCAATTACTCCCAAGGGTTACTTACAGATACCAATTATGGTCGTGATCACCACCCAAGATGTTTTACTATGTGGATGGCCGGCGGTGGCATTAAACCGGGGGTAGTGTACGGTGAAACGGATGAATTTGGATATAACATTGTCAAAGACCCAGTACACGTTCATGATTTTCAAGCTACGATGCTACACTTACTGGGCATAGACCATGAAAAGTTAACATACAAATATCAGGGGAGACGCTTCCGACTTACCGATGTGGAAGGTCATGTCCTAAATGATTTGTTGGTTTAATGAAAAGAAGAACTTTCGTCAGAAATACGGGTATTCTGTCTACAGGACTGCTAAGTGGTCTTGCGCAAGCAAATTCATTAATGACATACAAGGATGTAGTTATAGGTCACAATTCGCATCAATATAAGATAGACCTGCAATGGGGAGCATTGAACGCTAATTTTTATCCGGTAAATGATTGTCATGAAATGGTGCAGGACTCTCAAGGGAGAATATTATTGCTGACCAATCATACCAAAAACAATATTATTGTCTACGACCGTTCCGGTAAGTTGCTGGAGGTTTGGGGTACCGATTATCCCGGTGCGCATGGACTTACGCTACATGTAGAAAACGGGGAAGATGTACTTTACATCTCGGATAATAACCGCCATGAGGTTATAAAAACGACGATTACGGGCCAGGTTATACAAGTATTTCCTTACCCAAAAGAGACCGGAAAATACAAGAACAAAGAAAGCTATATTCCCACGGAAACGGCTATAGCTCCAAATGGCGACGTTTATATTGCGGATGGTTACGGTGAACAATATATAATGCATTATAATGCCGCCGGAGAACTTTTAAACGTATTTGGAGGTAGAGGAACGGAAGCACATCATTTTGATAATGCCCACGGTATTTGTTTGGATACCCGTGACGCGACCAACCCCACCTTATTGATAACCGCAAGGCAACAGAACAAATTGAAACGTTTTACGCTAGACGGAAAATATATAGAGGCTATCGACTTACCAGGTGCATACATCTGTAGACCCGTGTTGCATAAAAAAGATATCTACCTGGCCACGATTTGGTCTGGTGATGGTTCCGAAGGTACAGGTTTTATAAGTATCCTGAACGAGGAAAATAAATTGATTTCCGCTCCCGGTGGTAGTACTCCTGTGTATGAGGATGGGCAACTGAATCCCATGTATCAAACCTTAAAAGTGTTTCACCATCCGCATGATGTTTGTGTAGATGATGACGAAAATTTATACGTGGCGCAATGGAATTCGGGAAAGACATATCCTATTAAGTTATATCGTGTTTAATGTTGAAGAAATTAACCTTTTATATAGTTGTTGCTGTACTTCTGTGCGCTTGTAAGCAAAACACGAAGGAGGAGGTTTTGTATGCCTCGGAGAACATTTTTGAGCTGGCTGCGCCAAAAATAACGGTAGATTCCTTGCTGTTCACGAAGTCGGCAAAAGTTTCCGCTTCTTTCAATATGGCAGATGCTGAAATTAGATATACTACAGATGGCAGCCCCGTAACCGACACCTCCGATTTGTATACGGAAGCTCTACATATAGAGAAAGCGACAACGTTCGCCTTTCGTACCTTCCATCCGGATTATCAGAAAAGTGAAGAAATATACACCAGATTAATACAATTAAAACGTAATATTTCAAATGCTAAGGTCACCTTAGAACCAAGCCTGCATCCCAACTATAGCGGTAATGGAGCACAGGGGCTGGTAGACCTTCAAAAGGGTACACTTCAGTTTAGGGGAACGAACGCCTGGCTGGGCTTTCAAAGTGACCAAATACTCATAAAAATTGATTTTGACGAGGCGATTCCCATTTCAAAACTTATAGTAAGCACTTTAAAGGACCATGGGTCTTGGATTTTTGCGCCCCAAGCTATAGAAGTACGTTCCAAGGGTAAGAAAATAGGCGGATTAACGTACGATACACCTTTAGGGATGGAGCCCAAGCAAATAGCACTTTTGGATATTGCGATAAAAGAAGCAAATTATAAAAGTATAGAACTTAAGATTGATGTAATGGACACTATTCCCGCATGGCATCAGGGCAAGGGTACGGTACCTTTTATATTTATCGATGAAATTTTAGTAGAATAAGAGCATGACATACCTTTTTATAAATATCGGAAATTTTCATCCAGTACTGGTTCATTTGCCCATTGGGATTATAATTTTTGCCTTCATCCTTGAAATTTATCAAAGAATACGACCCAAGGAAAACATAGGAGGTGTCATAAAACTCGCCATAGGATTCGGTGTTTTAAGTGCTTTGGCTTCTATAGGAACTGGACTGTTACTGGAATCTAATGGCGCTTATGACGAAGAATTATTGTTTAGACATAAGTGGATGGCGATAAGCCTTACCGTAGTTACTGTTATTTTATTCTTTGCTAAGAATTCGAAACAAAAGTTCTTGGCAACCCTCTATTTCCCTCTATTCATTGCAGCGAACATTATGCTGACCTTAGCGGGCCACTGGGGTGGTAGTATGACGCATGGCGAAGACTTTTTGACCAAGGAAACCTCTTCAAAAAGTAAGGCTATCGAGGATATTGACCAAGCTTTGGTTTATAATGATGTGGTACAACCCATTTTCGATGCCAAATGTGTAAGCTGCCATAACCCAAAGAAGGCCGAAGGCAATTTACTATTAACCTCACAAACAGAAATCCTAGCCGGCGGTGATACGGGCAGTATATTGGATTCCTCCGATTTGGGAAAACCGTTGCTTGCGCATCGCATGGTATTACCCCTTGAGGACGAAGAACACATGCCACCTAAAGGTAAGGTGCAGTTAACACCAAATGAGATAGATTTGATACATTGGTGGTTGGCGAACGAAAATTGCTTTGATTGCATTACCTCCGATTTGGAGCGAAGCAAAAAAAATCAGGCATATTTAAACGATTTAGAAGAAGATACGTCCACACGGGCTGTACTGGCTAAAAATCTGGAACCGGCTTCTGAGGCTTGGTTGGCTAATCTGAATAATTCAGGTATACCTACGTACCCGTTAAAGGAAGAAAGTCCTTTATACATCGTTAATCTGGCCAATAAAATGGATTTGACCGAGGGACTTTTCGATATGTTGGAGGAATACGGGGAAAATATTGTTGAGATGAACTTGGGCCGTTCTAATTTTAGCGACTCGCTTAGTAGGGTACTACCCAAATTTGAAAATCTCACTAAACTACAGCTACAGAACACCCGAATTACCGATAAAACCCTTGCTGAAGTTAAAAAGTTGGAAAAATTAGAATCTCTGAACCTTTATGGAACGGCCATCACGGATGTTGCTTTAGATGATATTAAATCGTTATCTGCGCTAACCGATTTATATCTATGGCAGACAGAAATTACCAATGAGACGCTGGCTACGGCACTGGTGGACAATAGCACGCTAACGGTACATGCCATCGATTCCGATATTTTTGAGGCTACGGAATTGATGCCGCCAACGATTATCACGGATTCCTATTTCGTTAAGGACGAATTAAAGGTGGAGATGAGTTATCCATTTAACGATACCCAAATGTTTTACACCTTAGATGGGTCCATTCCAGATACCACAGCTACGCTTTACAAATCGCCCATAATCCTGACCAATACCACTATTTTAAAGGCTATTACTTTTAAAGAAGGCTGGGGTCAAAGTGATGTGGTCGCCGCTAATTTCAAGAAAAGGACTATTGATTATGACAAGATTACACTAAACAAGCCCCCTCATGAAAAGTATACGGCCAAAGGCGCTAAGACCTTGATAGATTTGGACCGCGGCTCTAGAAACTTCGTAGATGGCAAATGGTTGGGTTACGAAGGCACCCACTTCAATGCAACGATAGCATTTGAAGAAACCAAAGAAATTAGTTCGGTTTCTATTGGGGCATTATCAGGCCCTAGTGATTATATCTTTTATCCGGTAGGTTTTAATATTTTAATATCTAACGATGGCAGCAATTTTAAGACTTGGCATAGCGTAAAGTTACCGGAACAGAAGCCCTCTTCTGAAATTATGATGGATTTCTTTGATGTAGAGTTCAAAAAAACCAGCGCTAAATATGTTAGGGTAGAGGTAAAGAGTATTCTTAAAAATCCGCCATGGCATCAAAATCCGGGTGCTAAAAGTTGGGTGTTCATCGATGAAATCGTAATTAATTAGTGCACCCGTTAAAATCTTTACTGGATAATGGAAATTAAAAACGCCTTGATACTTGCCTCGAGATAATTTTCATTAAAAGATTTCCCTGTCCAGCATAAAGGTGATACCAGTTTCTTTGGTAGTACTTAAATGTTTTAGGACACCTTGTTTATCTACTAAAACGGAACCTAATTTTTGCACGGCTCTTTGAGAGCGATAGTTTTTATGATCTACGTGAAACAAGACATGTCTGAAATATTGGAAGGCATGTTGTATCATTAGATTTTTGAAAGATGTATTGTAAGTTCCGCCCCAGTAGGCTTTAGACAAAAACGTCCACCCGATTTCAACAGCTTCATCAGATGTGTTATGTAGTCTAAATCTTGAACTACCGATAATGGTATTCGTCTTCTTATCGATTATTCCGAATGCAGCTTTGGAGGCCATCGCACCATCAAAAAATACAGTAAAAATCTCCTTTTTATATCTATCCGGATTTTGGTGAAGTTTCCAGATTTCAGGGTCGCTTGCTACTTCGTATAAAGCTTCAAAATCTAAACTTTTCAACGGTCTTAAAAGCACTAACTCATTTTCTAAATTAGGTTGTAGGTTTATGGCCATTCTATTTTCTTTTCTACTTTTACTATCATTAATTACTTATTCTATCTAAAAACGGAGTCATTTCTAATAAAGTAATATCATCTCGCTTTTGCAATTCTCTTAGCATCCATCCTTTATGCCCGGCACCATAAACAATTAAAAATAGTTTTCCCTTGTAGCGGTGTTTCTCTAGAGCTTTTTCAATATTCCAATAATGGGCAATGTTGATGTTCTCCCAACCACCAGGCCCCAATTCTACATTAAAAAGGCTATTGTAAGTCTGTAGTGCGATATCCTGTATACTGTCATAAGTGTGCGTGTGAATGAAGTAGGGGTCGTTGACCTTACCCGTGGCCGCGTAAAGAGAATCGGCGCGTTTATTCGCTTGAGTATAGGCGTTCCAATCTGCCAATCTTGAAGTATCTTGGCTTATGGCACGTAATTTAGCACTGTGTTCATCTGCCATGGGTTTGGTCCAACCCGCAGTTGGGATAATTTCAAAATCCATTTCTTTGGTCAGCGGAAAAATAACATCTCGGTTTTACTTCGGAAACTTTTATTCAGCCGCGCTTTTTGACCTTTAGGGTGGTATACACATTGTAGCCAAAGGTCGAGTAAAACTATAAACTCTCGTTCCAAGGTTTTATGAAGAATCCTGCCAGCTTTCCTGCGGAATCGGTTACTGCGCGCACTTCTACATCGGCATCCGATTCATAAGCACCTTTGAACCTATACACGCGGAAGCGCTGTTCATTTTCCAGAAGGGAATGGAACGTTATTTCCTTGAACGCCCCGAACAATTGTTTTAATTGTATGTGCGAACTTTTTTGAACTGTTTCCGACAGCCCTTCTATCATTGCCGCTGTAGCTTCCTCACTGGTTAATTGGTAGTATGTTCCACGTTTTTGTGCAAGCAGTATATCCGTTGCTAATTTTTGCACGGATTTTAATTTGACCGTATCGATTTCTGACTCGTCAATTTTTACGAAGCCGGATTGTCCTTGGCAGCTTAAAGATAGCGTTGCTATAAAGAGAACAATTAAATTCAAGACGTTTTTCATACCCTGATATTATCGGATTAGTGTTATGTGCGCAGCCAAATTTTACTTCTATATAGAATAAAACCGAAACTTTAGGACTAAGGATTCTATGGACATCATAAAAATACGCAAACCTTTCTATTAAGTCCAAATCCTACATTATCTATAGATTTTGCCGCGCTCTCGTTATTTTAGATTGTTCAATGCTATTGGTTCTGGCATTTTTTTTCAAGTAAACTTTTTATCGGCAGGATTTCATTTTCAACTGATTTCAAAATTTGTTTATTGCGAGTGTTGATTCCCAAATAAAACATGGCGTCATTTAACATTATTTCCCTTATTTCAGCTGTGAAATTAACTTTTGATTTCAGTAAGGCAAGGTCCACTTTTGTCGTGTCTATTCCGTTGAAATCGTTTACCATGTTTATCCATCCCGAACTAATAAAATCTTTTGTTTCAAAAAAACGTTTGTCTGTGATAGCTTTTCCGTTAGTTTCTATGATAGAGCTGGTTCTATCCATTGATTCATAATAGGAAGCCAGATTATTTTTAGTAGAAAAGTCTGTTAAGATGTTTAGGTTACCACTCGATTTTATGTCCTCAAATGCGTCAGTAGTGGCTCGGTAATTTCTGTTGGCAAATTTGACAGAATTTATAAGATAGCATCCGATACTGTCCAAAGGTGTGGTATCGTCCAGTAACCGCTGTATCATGATATTATTCGCGTTAATTCTTAGGTCCAACAGTTCAAGAGAGTATTCATAATTACTATAATCCTGTTTAACATCTTCCAATAAACGACAATAATACTGCTGTTCTAATTTTCGGTCCTTCTTGTTCTGGTTCCAATCGTTGATCTGCAATGCAATGAGAATTCCAATCACCACGAGCACAATTTCGCCAATAGCGTATTTAAAGTATTTTGACGTCTTACCTTCGGAAAGTAAGTTTTGTCGGATTTTGCGGAAGAATTTTATCATTGGTTAGCGGTTGGTTATAATTTCTGACAACAATTTTGTGCTTTTGTTATTTTTTGATTTCAGATGCTAAAACTTCGAGAATATAATCGATTCGCTTTAGTAGTGTTTGGCTCTCTTGATTGGTAAAGGTATTTAAGTTCAAGCTCCATGTTATTACGCCTTCAAGTTTTGGATCTGAAAGGAGTTCTTCTTTACTGACCTTGCTGATTTTGGATTTTCCAGGGATTGGATTTCTGATTTCTGTGGTCTCTAACAGGGTTGAGCCTGCTTTTTGCCAAAAGCTATGACCAAAATCGCGTGCAATGCCTATTTCGTTGAGATAATTCGAAAATTGCAATTCCCAATATCTTAAAAACATTTGTTCTACTTCTCTAAGTTGAACGACATCCGTGCTCCAATGGATAAGTAACCCTTTTAACTCTTCGCTTTTAATGATTTCAATATTTCCCGAACGCACCAAGTCATTTTGAATCGGGTCAAAGGTTGTTGGAATAACACTTCCAAGATATGCGAAAATACTATCTAATTCCGCCTTTTCTGGTTCGTTATAAAAAGTGAGCAAACGACTGCATTTTTTATTTATGTCCTTTTTATTTTTGGTCTTTTCTAGAAGTTGTACTCGGTTAGCTGTAAACTCTTTTCTTAACCTTTTTAGAATCTCCTGCTCTTTTACGTTGTCTTTCCGTTGGTCATTCCAATCGTTAATTTGTAAAGCAATCAAGATACCAATAACCACAAGGATGATTTCGCCTATGGCGTATTTAAGGTATTTGCCTGTTTTGTTTTCCAAGAGCAAGTTTTGACGGATTTTTCGGAAGAATTTAATCATACAATAAAGATTGGATTTCTATATCAATTTGTTCTTTCAATTTTGAGGCTCTTTTTTCTGTTAAATTCCAACTGTTTATTTGCTCAAAAGAGTGCCCTATTTTAGCCAAAGTCATTGTCCAAAAATCTTTGTTAAGCTTTAGTTTTTCAATATTAATATCTTCTAAATTAGCTATTTCACTCACATCAAAACCATACATTTCAAAAGCTTGATTAACTGTAAAGATTTCTTGAAAAGCAGGAGCTATAATTAGGTCTGTATTCTGTCTTGTAGTTTCATCTATGGCATTATTTTTTGCTAATCTATAATAGTTAAATATGTCTTTGCTAAGTTTTTCGTGCGCTACTAGACTCATTTTTCCTGAAGATACTGCTTCATCAAAAACACCACTGTTGCAAGTAAAATAGTTGTCAAATATAAAATCCAGAAATCGAGGTCCAAACTTTGCAGAATTTACTTGTTCAGACGTTTTAAAAAGTGCTAAAGTCTCTTTGATTTTTTCTAATCTTTGGTTAGTTGTTATTTGAGTGTTTTCCAGTTGTTTAATGTCTAGTTCTAAATCACTAGACAGGCCTTTTAGAAGCACAATTTCCTGTTCTTTATTTTTTCTATTCTCGTTTAAATTATTAATCTGTAGTGCAATGAGAATTCCAATCACCACAAGGATGATTTCGCCAAGGGCGTATTTAAAATACTTTCCAGTTTTGCCTTCGGAAAGTAAGTTTTGTCGGATTTTGCGGAAGAATTTTATCATAGTTCAGAACTTTTCCCCTCCTGGGAGGGGCTAGGGGTGGGTTTTAATTTCTCAATTTCAATCTTGATTTCCTTTATGACCCAATCCAGATTGTTTTTCACATCCAAATCCGAAAATCGAATCACTGTAACCCCAAGGCTTTTCAATTGGTTTTGTCGTTTCATATCCTTTTCTTGGTGACCTTCTTTAAAATGAATTGAGCCATCGACTTCAATGGCGAGATAAAGATTTTTGCAATAAAAATCCACAATATATCGGTCGATTGGTATTTGCCGACTGAAGCGTACACCTAATTTCTTACCCTTGATTTCTCGCCATGTAAGCTTCCCCCAATCAGAACTGTTTAGTTTTCCAAAACTTCATTAAAATTATTGTTTTTAATTCTTTTGGGGCTAGCCCCAAAAGAATTAAGTTCTGCGTATTTTATTGGCGGCACTTTGCCAAGTGCGTCATGTGGTCTGTGATGATTATAATCGTCCATCCATATACGTGTTTGCT
>NZ_MDGN01000031.1:0-351 GCF_002742365.1 Maribacter sp. 4U21 | reverse complement strand
CGGAAGGTAAGGTCAGGCGCATGTACGCCATGCGCATCGAGGACTTCTCGGCAAGGTCGCTGCAATATATCTTCATCAACAATATCAGCAGGGAGGCCAAGGTGACCACGGACAAATGGAAGGGGTACAGGCCCATCGCAAAGGTCTACGATATAAACCAGATAGAAAGCGCGAAGGGGGCCAACTTCAAGGCGCTGCATACCATGATACACCAGATAAAGTCCTGGATTAGAACGACCTATTCATGGGTGAGCGACTTTCATATCAACAGGTATTTCAACGAGTTCTGCTTCAGGATAAACCGCTCCCAAAGCAAGGCGACCGTATTCAACAACCTGATAACTAAAATGG
>NZ_MDGN01000030.1:0-76167 GCF_002742365.1 Maribacter sp. 4U21 | reverse complement strand
TTACTAAATTACAGACCTATTAGAAAGTTTAACTATTACAACCCTATTGAAGTCCTAAAAAATAAGTGTGTTGCACTTATGGATTGAACACAGCATCACTTTAAAAGCTTTGTTGCAAAGTCACACTTTTTAGCTAATTTAAGGGCTTATGAAGTTTGTAATTGCACCCGATAAATACAAAGGCTCCTTAACGGGACTAGAATTTTGTGAAGCGGTATCTCAAGGTCTTCGAAAAGTTTTCCCAAAAGCTCTAATTAAGCATAAACCATTGGCCGATGGAGGTGACGGTACTTTGGCCGTTGTATGGTATTATTTAGAAGCGGATACTATACAGGTCTCCGTAAACGACCCTTTGTTCCGAAAAATAGAGGTTGGTTATTTATTGTCGAAGGATAAAAAGACGGCTTTTATAGAAATGTCAGAAGCCTCGGGGTACAAATTACTCCACAAAGATGAACTCAACTGTATGTCAACCACGAGCTTAGGTACCGGCCAACTTATCGTAGATGCTTTGGATAAAGGAGTGAAAGAGATTATTTTAGGAATTGGAGGTAGTGCTACGACCGATGGGGGTATGGGTGTTGCGGTTGCCCTAGGGTATGAGTTTTTAGACAGTAATGATACTGTACTGGGCCCTATTGGAGCGAATCTCGTAAAGGTTAAGAGGATACAAAAGAATGGTCGTCACCCAAGACTGTCTGAAGTAGCTATTAAAGTTGCTTGTGATGTTACCAATCCCTTTTTTGGTAAAAATGGAGCGGCATATGTCTACGGCCCTCAGAAAGGAGCAAATAAGGAAGAAGTTGAAGTATTGGATAAGGGATTGCAAAATTTCGCAAAAATAATAGCACAGGAATTCGGAACCGACATTCAAAAGGTTTCCGGCTCTGGAGCTGCTGGTGGCGTAGGTGGTGGCGCTGTTGTATTTCTAAATGCAACCTTAATTCCCGGAATAGATTTAATGAAAGAAATAGCAGGTTTTGATGAAGCTATTACCAACGCCGATTGGATAGTAACCGGGGAAGGTAGATTGGATAGTCAGACATTATCCGGGAAAACCATTGCTGGTGTGCTTGAATCTGCTCACAAGCAGAAAATCCCTGTTGCGGCATTATGTGGCGCAGTAACCTTATCCCCGGAGCAGCAAGAGGAAATGGGTCTGACTTATGTGTGTGCTATCTTAAGGGATATATCCAATTTAGAGCAGGCTGTATCTCAAAGTAAAGAAAATCTGGTTGCTGCCGCTTATAACTTCGCTAAACTCATTGATAGTAAATAGTAGTACTGCCGTTTTAATGCTTATTGATGATATGCTGTACGATCATCCCTGCGTGCACTCTAGAATTCTCTATGAACCACTTGTGTGTCTCCATGCCGCCGCAGATAACCCCTGCCAAGTAAAGTCCATTTACGTTACTTTCCATAGTTTCCGGGTCGTAGTTCGGTAATCGTTTGGCATCACTGGACAGTTCAATACCCAAATCCTCTAAAAACTTAAAATTGGGCATATATCCGGTAAGGGCAAGGACAAAGTCATTGGGCAGTACCACTGAGCCCTCTTTTGTATTTAGATAAATTTCATCCTCGGTTATTTGTGTTACCGTACTGTTATAAAAGGCCTTGATACTACCTTCTTTAATTCTATTGATAATATCCGGACGCACCCAATATTTAACGCGTTGGCCAACTTCTGGTCCGCGAATAACAAGACTTACATCGGCACCCTTTCTCCAGCACTCCAAAGCCGCATCTATGGCCGAGT
This sequence comes from Maribacter sp. 4U21, assembly GCF_002742365.1. Classification (NCBI taxonomy): domain Bacteria; kingdom Pseudomonadati; phylum Bacteroidota; class Flavobacteriia; order Flavobacteriales; family Flavobacteriaceae; genus Maribacter; species Maribacter sp. 4U21. The sequence goes on along the minus strand of NZ_MDGN01000030.1, from coordinate 74,405 downwards.
TACTTGCACCGATAACAGCAACTTTCTGTCCGGCGTAGAAATGAGGGTCTTTGTAATAGTGACTTACCTTGGGTAGGTCTTCTCCAGGAATATTGAGCAGGTTGGGTATATCATAAAAACCAGTAGCTAGAACAACATTTACACTATGGTAACTAGCCTTGTTGGTGGTTGCTTCAAAGACTCCTTTATCTTTTTTAAGGGAGGTGACCTTTTCGAATAAATTAATATTCAATTTGTTATTGGTAACGATTCTTCGGTAATACTCTAGGGCTTCGTCCCTTTTAGGTTTGGCCTCTTTGCTAATAAATGGAATATTGTCTATTTCAAGTTTTTCCGAAGAAGAAAAAAATTGCATGTTGTTGGGATAGTTGTAAAGGGAATTTACAATAGGCCCTTTTTCCAGAATTATATAGGAAAGTCCATTCTTTTGAGCTTCCAGTCCGCAAGCAATACCTATTGGTCCGCCCCCAACTATTATTAAGTCCAATAGTTTCATTATTTGGCTATTTCCTTTAATTCTTTGATGATTTGGGAAGGATTATCACTCTTGAATACAAAACTACCAGCTACCAGCACATCAGCACCTGCATCGGTCAGGGCTTTTGCATTGGAGGAGGTGACACCACCATCAATCTCGATTAGGGTAGAAGTATCCTTCTTTTTAATTAACGCTTTTAAAGCCTGAACCTTTTGATAAGTATTTTCGATAAAGGATTGCCCGCCAAAACCCGGGTTTACGCTCATAACGCACACCACATCAATATCTTGTATAATATCTTCCAACAGATGAACCGGCGTGTGTGGGTTAAGTGCAACCCCTGCTTTCATGTGAGCAGCTTTGATAGCTTGTAACGTTCTGTGCAAATGCGTGCAAGCCTCATAATGTACTGTAAGGATAGCTGCTCCCAAATCTGCAAATGTCTGGATATAACGGTCTGGTTCTACGATCATTAAATGCACGTCCAAAGGTTTGGTAGCATACTTTTGTATGGCTTTGACAACGGGCATACCATAAGAGATGTTAGGCACGAATACGCCATCCATGACATCGATATGGTGCCAATCTGCATCGCTATTATTGACCATTTCAACGTCTCGTTGTAAATTTCCGAAATCTGCCGCCAATAGGGACGGTGCAATTTTGACTATGCTCATTAGCTACTCTTGTTTCCTGCAAAAATACGGAATTGATATTGTTAATTTCTGAGCACTAACCTTCAATTGGTATAACCCCTGCTTTTTTCAGCATCAAATTAATTTTAGAAAGATTTTTATTCATTACACTTTCAAGATCGGTCATATGGCTTTTTAACTCAGAGGATAATTCCTCGAAAACCTTATAGGCCCCGTCTGTTGGTTTCGCCTCTCCGTTTTCCATACTTCTGCGCAAAGAAGCCAATCTATTGTTCAGCTTAATAGGGAAATTCAATGGGTCTTGTCCAGATTGATTTTTTACTTGATACAAGGCTTCTTCAATAGCTGATAATTGATTCAAAAATGGCACTATAGTTTTATTGTACGTATTCGATGAAATTTTCGATTTGTTTTCAGAGAGGTGATTTTTTATCGTTCTTATTCGGATGACGGCTTCGTTTGCAGCAGAAGTTTTTTGCATAATCTTATTGGCAAGCGCAAACTGTTCGTCCAAATCTTCTTTGCTAATCCCTTTTAGATTAGGATTCATGGTGATTTTAAAGGGGTAGACTTTTTCGTAGTCTCTTGTTTTCATTCGAATTTTATAATCGCCAATGGGTGCTTTAGGACCTCTTGTGGGTTGGGCGCTCCAAAGGATCATGCCATCAAATTCAATGGCCCCTGGATATCTAAGGTCCCAAGTAAATGTATTGATACCTTTTGCGGTCGTAGGTTTGGTAGAACCTCCTTTTTTCCACCAAGGAATATCAGGGTCTTCTTTGTATTCGGTCCTGCTACCGGTAAAAGTATCGATGAGCTTGTTATTGGCATCTAGAACTTCAAAGGTAATGGTATCTAACCGCTCTTTTAGATAATATTGAACAGAGGCTTCGGAAATTCCTCTAATCGCGTCCGCTGGTTTAAAAAGAACTGCGGATTGACTATTCATTTCTGGTTGATACTGCCTTATGGGCTGTATATCGTCTAAAATCCAAAAGCCCCTGCCATGAGACCCTAACACAACATCATTATCCTTTATGACTAAATCACGGATAGGCGTATCCGGAAGTTCTAATTGTAGACTTTGCCAAAGCTCACCATCGTTCAATGAAAAATATACACCATGTTCTGTGGCTAAAAATAGTAAGCCCTCGCGTACGTGGTCTTCTCTAATGGCTCTGGCAAAATGACCATCTTCAATTCCTTTAATAATTTTTGTCCATGTTTTGCCGTAGTCATTTGTTTTGAAAACGTAGGGTTGGCGGTCATCTACTTGATATCTATTTGCCGCCACGAATAAAGTTCCAGGTCGGTGCTTAGATTCGTCTATAATACTGACACGGGAAAATTTTGGAAGGTCTTTTGGGGTAATATCTTCCCAATTTTCCCCTCCGTTACGGGTAATGTGAATTTTTCCATCGTCAGAACCTGCCCAAATAGTATTAATATCATGAGTTGAAGGCGCTAGGGCAAAAACTGTGGCATAAATCTCGGGACCATTCATATCCATGGTAATTATGCCTCCTGTTTTTCCCAGCGTTTCCGGGTCGGCATAGGTAAGGTCTGGGCTAATTTTCTCCCAAGATTGTCCGTCATTTGTCGTCTTCCAAACGTGCTGAGAACAAGTGTACATGATTTTTGGGTCTTGTGGTGCAAACATTATGGGGAAGGTCCATTGCCATCTTTCCGGTAAAGCACTTGCGGGCTCTCCGGAGAAGAATCTAGGGTAGACCTGAATATCCCTTGTTTGTCCGTTGCTCCGATCGTATCGCGTTAAAAGAGCTCCTTGGCTTCCGGCATAAAAAATATCCTTGTTAACCGGGTGTTGCGTAATCCAGCCACTTTCACCACCTCCAACGGCATAGTACCATCCGTGATTGGGACCACGAGCTTGCATATGGTCCCAGCCATCGCTCGGCATGGCTAACGTACTATTATCTTGCTGTGCCCCTGCCACATGATAGGGTACATCACTAGTGGTCATGACATGGTAAAACTGCGATGTTGGATAATCTTGTTCCGTCCAAGTCTTTCCACCATTGATACTTACATTTCCGCCACCGTCATTGGAATTAATCATACGGTCTGGATTGTTGGGGTCTATCCAGAGGTCGTGGTTGTCTCCGTGCGGGACTTTAATCGTTGTGTCAAATGTTTTTCCGCCATCGGTAGATTTATAAAACCCTGTATTAAGGCAGTAGACGGTTTCTTTGTCTAGCGGGTCTGCATAAATACGAGAATAATAGAAAGCGCGTTGACGCAATTTACGTTCGTCATTGGTTCGTTTCCACGTTTTACCGGCGTCATCGGAACGAAATACACCTCCCTCATTGGCTTCTACTATGGCCCAAACGCGATCGGAATCTACAGGAGAAACAGTTACGCCAATTTTGCCTATCGGTCCCGCTGGCATACCTGTATTTGAGGTTAAATCTGTCCAAGTAGAACCACCGTCCGTAGACTTCCATAATTTGGAGTCGCCACCGCCACCCCACATTTTCCAGGCTTTTCGTTGAACTTCCCACATACTTGCGTAGAGCACTTGGGGATTGGTGCGGTCTATTATTAAATCTACGGCACCAGCTTTTGGACTCACGTATAATACTTTTTCCCAGTTGGCGCCACCATCCGTACTCTTGAATACGCCACGTTCTTCATTATCTCCGTAAGGATGTCCCAAAGCGGCGACATAAACGATGTCCGGATTTGTGGGATGAATTCTGATGCGCGCCACGGCCTGTGTTTCATTGAGCCCTAAATGTTTCCATGTTTCGCCACCATCTTCCGTTTTGTAAACACCGTCTCCTTGGGTTATGCTTCCTCGTAACTGCACTTCGCCCATACCTATATATACTACATCCGGGTTGGTCTCCGCCACCGCAACAGCACCTACGGATGAGCTTGTGACCTGACCATCGGTTACCGGTTTCCATTCGGTTCCACCATCTACGGTTTTCCATAGCCCACCACCTGTGGCGCCAAAATAATACTCGTTGGGCCTACTTGGGCTCCCTGCGGAACCTAAAGAACGACCACCACGATTGGGACCAATATTTCTCCATTCCAGACCTTCATAAAATGAAGTGGGAATAGTTTTGGAAGTTGATGAATTGGATTGTTCTTGACCATGCAGGCTGAAGCCAAGGAGAACAAATAAGGTAAAGATAATTTTACGGAACATAGCGCTAGTTTGGTTTAAAAACGATTATTTACTTTGGTTGATATAATTTATGGTTTTCATCACCACCTGCAAGTAGAAAAGTGAGTAAATCTTTTATTTCCTCTGGATTTAGCCGGTTCAATAAGCCGGACGGCATGGGCGAGAGGGGTGATAATTCTTGTTTTATGATGTCTCCTTTGGCTATTTCTACAGTATAGCTTTCATTGAACGGATTAGGCATCAAAACGACCATCGTATCATTTTCGGATTTGATGCGCCCAGAAATCTTTTTATCATCCTTTAAATGTAACAAGGTATTGGCATATTGGTCGGAGATTTGGTCGTTAGGGCTATAGGTAGCAAAGAGCATAGCGCTATTGCTGAACTTGGTATGGGCTTGGGTCAAATCTGGTCCAACGGCGGCCCCTTCACCCCGCATCCGGTGACACAAGATGCACATTCCTGCTTCAAAAGCACGTTTTCCCCGTTCATAGTTCACCTCGTAATCTGCTAATTCCTCTCCCCAGATTATTTTACTTATATCGTTACCCGTATATTCATTTCCAGGTCCAATAGGTTGTGGTAAGTTTGCAACCGCTGCCCCTGGAGCATATACACCGGATACTTCCTGAAAGTACTTTTTTTCATCTTCCGGTACATTTTTCATGGCTGCTAAACGAATGTTCTCCATGCCAGGTTTAAAACTTAAACCTCCCTTGGCATTGAGCACATCATAGAACCAGTTGAAATATTTTTCTCTATCATTTTTGGTCCATCCTTTGACTGCATGACTCAGGAGTACGCCATAGTAGATGGCTTCACTGGGAGGCATTTTCTCTAAAATTTCTCGGATTAATGGACCATATTGTTCGCTCCTTTGGGTGATTTCTTCGGAAAGAAAATCCTTGGAGAGCGTAGTTCGTTCCTTGGTGTGCTTATCCAGTAGTGTTACCAACTTTCCTGTTATACCATCGGCATCTAAATAGAGTAATAACTGTCCAAGTTCTCTATTCATTACAGCACTGGCATGCGGAAAATATGCATTGAGCTTTTTAGCAGTTTTGATTTTATCATTTTCACTGGGTTCTCCTAAACGTATAAAGAGTAGTTCATAGGCCCGCAGCATGTTTAATTGGTGCCCGGTATCCTGTGTTTCAAGCATAATCGGGTCCAATTTTTTCAGGATTTTGGTTTGCATATCAGGACTGCCCTGTCTGGCCGATGCAATACTGGCCGCTATAATTTTTTTGGCATCTCGTTCCTCTAAAAATTTATGAAACCATTGTTCCACAGGTTGATGTTCTAAAGCAATGCGTGCCGCATACCTTATAAAACGGTCGTCATGGTTCAAATTGGCCCAAGCCAGTTCAATACCTTTAGGCGACTGGGAGGAATGATAATTCTCAAGGCTATGGCGTAATTCCCGAAGAGATCGTTCTTGCTCTTCCAATCGTACCTCGGCATCCACGAGGTCGTCACCGACATAGCGTAATCGAAATAAATGAGAATCTATTCTACGACCTCCCGTTGTAAAATACAGGTTCCCGTCGGTGCCCGCTATCATATCTGTCAAGGGTAGGGGAGTTCCCGATAAAAACTCCTTGCGTTCTGCGGTGTAACTGCTTCCTTTTGCCTTTAAATCTGCAAAATAAATGGTGCCAAAACTCCAATCCATTACTAATAACCCATGCGAATATATGTTAGGAAAATTCAAGTCCATACCCGAAAGAACGGCGGTAGGTGAGCCTTGTTCTAGATTATGTACTGCAGGTAATGCATCTGGATAGTACGCTGGCCATTTCCCGGAGCCTGTACGCCATCCGTACTCGCTTCCACTTGCAACATGGCAAATTCTAGTGGGGCGGTACCACGGCATTCCAATATCCCATTCCATATCGGCATCGTAAGTGAATAGTTCCCCATCCCCATTAAATGCCATATCAAAAGGATTTCTGTATCCGGCTGAAACTAGTTCCCAGTTTGTGCCATTGGGGTTAAATTTCCCTATCCAACCACCGGGAGCCTTAATATCGTTTGCATGACCTCTAGCGTCCAGATACGGTTCGAATAAGTTATCTTCTCCCCAGTTTCTAGGCAACCGACTATTTTCTTTGAGTTTTTCGGGGATACGGGTATAGTTGCCAGCAATAAAATAAATTTCCTTTCCGTCCGGTGAGGGTACAAGACTATGTGGGCCGTGTTCTCCATGACCTTCTAGCTTTAACATCATTTTAAAGGTATCCAAGATGCCATCGTCATTACTGTCTGTTACCCTGTAAATACCACTACCATTCTGTTGTTTATCAACCTTGGTGTCCTCCCATTCCTTATTTACGGCAACATAGAGGCTATTATGGGACCATAAAAGACCATGAGCCTCGCCAATTTCTATGGCTAGGGGATGTACATCCTCTGGTTTTAATGTCTCATCTATTTTAGGGGCATTAAAATAGTATATTTTACCGTACTGATCACAGGCATAGATTTTGTTTTCCGAATCCTTGGTCATGGCGACCCAAGAGCCTTGGTCATGTCTGCTTGGTTGGTATAATTCCTCTAAAACGAAACCTTCCGGTAAATTAAAAACTATTTCTTGCTTGGACTCTAAAGTAGAAGTTTCTGTACCTTTTTTACAGGAGGATAGGATAAAGATAGGCACTACCAGAGATAGTATGATTGATTTGTACATTGTTTTCCATTGTTGGATACTTAAATATACAAAATGAATGATTGCGGTGTTAGTTGTTTAATTGCCTTAAGCCCTCGTAAACGGCAATGGCTACAGCATTCGCTAGATTTAAGCTTCTGATTTGTGAAGTTTTTAATGGAATCTTGGCTACAACTGCATTTTCAGAAGTTAAGAGTTCCTTTGGTAATCCTACGGATTCTTTCCCGAAGATTAAAAATAAGTCTTCTGAATAGCTGATATCCCAATGGCTCCTTTCTCCGTGGGAAGAGAAAAAGACCATTTCTTTTTGGTCGTGTACTTTAAAGAATTCTTCTTGGTTTTCATAAATGGATACGGAAATGTGTTGCCAATAGTCCAGCCCGGCTCTTTTCAGTTTTTTGTCCGTTAATTCAAAGCCAAATGGTTTTACCAAATGTAGCTTTGAGCCAGATGCTAGGGCCAATCTTCCTATGTTTCCGGTATTATTTGGAATTTCCGGTTCAATCAAGACAATATTCAATGGCATTCTCTACGTGATGGATTTTAGATACAATTCTTCTACTTTCTTTCTTGCCCATGGAGTTCTTCTGAGAAATTTTAAGCTCGATTTTATAGAAGGATCATTTTTAAAACAGTTGATATTGATTTCTGCGGCCAGCTCATTCCATGTATAATTTTGTGTAAGGTGTTCCATTATATCTGACAGTTTTATACCATGTAATGGATTATTGGGCTGTTGCATTTTTATACGAATTAGATAAACAAATTAACTCAAGTTAATTTTTTCCTTAAGATATTAAATGAAAAAACTCCGGTAATCAGCCGGAGTTTATTCATCAATCAAAAAACGAACAGTCATGATAAACTGTTGTTACCATTAAAATTACAACTTATATGCCAAATTTCCAATTTAAGAATTGTTTAACAGGCAAATTGATATAATTTTATGCTTTTAACACCTATCCTAGATAAGTTTTCAAGATCTTACTTCTTGAGGTGTGCTTTAATCTACGAATCGCTTTTTCTTTTATTTGACGTACTCTTTCCCTAGTAAGGTCAAAAGTTTCGCCAATTTCCTCCAAGGTCATTGAATGCTGACCAGCAAGGCCAAAGTATAGGCGAATAACATCTGCCTCTCTTGGTGTTAATGTTTCCAATGCACGCTCTATCTCCGTTCTTAAGGATTCGTGTAATAATTCTTTGTCCGGGTTAGGAGACTCACCACTACGTAGTACATCATAGAGGTTAGAATCTTCACCATCGATAAGAGGTGCATCCATGGACACGTGTCTTCCCGAGTTCTTTAAGGATTGTTTTACATCATCAACGGTCATATCCAACTCCTTCGCAATTTCTTCTGGAGAAGGCATTCTTTCATGCGCTTGCTCTAGAAAGGCAAAAGTTTTGTTGATTTTATTGATAGAACCAATTTTGTTTAAGGGCAAACGAACAATCCTAGACTGTTCTGCTAATGCCTGTAATATAGATTGACGGATCCACCATACGGCGTAGGATATAAATTTAAATCCCCGCGTCTCGTCAAAACGCTGTGCAGCTTTAATCAGACCAAGGTTTCCCTCGTTAATTAAATCCGGTAAAGTAAGTCCTTGGTTTTGGTACTGCTTCGCTACGGACACCACGAATCTGAGGTTGGCTTTTGTAAGTTTTTCAAGAGCGATCTGGTCGCCTGCCTTGATGCGTTGTGCCAACTCTACTTCTTCATCAGCGGTGATCAAGTCCACTTTTCCAATTTCTTGTAAGTACTTGTCCAAAGATGCGGTCTCCCTATTGGTGACCTGTTTTGTAATCTTAAGCTGTCTCATTAATATAAATTAAGTTCAATTGCATAGACTGCATATACTTATACGTAAAAAAGTCGCAAATGTTACAAATTGGTGTAAAAAAAACTATTTTTTCCGTTTAACGGCATAAAAAAGCCCCAACGTTATCGTTGAGGCTTTCTGTACGCTACAAGAGAAGAACTTAGTCCCTTCTTGGTTTGCGGTCACGGTTATCTCTACCTCCGCGTCTGTCATCTCGTCCACCACGATTTCTGTCATTGCTTCTTGGTGGTCTTTCTACATAACCTTCCGGTTTTGGTAAAAGTGCCTTACGCGAAACTTTTTCCTTACGTGTTCTAGGGTCCGTACCTAAATACTTCACTTCAAACTCATCTCCCATGTTTACGACATCGGTAACATTTTCCGTACGTTCCCATGCCAATTCCGATACGTGTAATAAAGTCTCGTTGCCTGGAGCATCAAGATATTCCACAACGGCACCAAAATCTAACATCTTGATCACTTTTACTTTATAAGATTCGTTCATTTGAGGTTTAAACATCAAAGAATCTATCTTGCTAAGCACCGCATCGATACCGTTTTGGTCCGTTCCTAATATTTCAACAATACCTTCTTCCGTAACAGGGTCTTCGTTTATAACGATTGTAGTCCCTGTTTCTTTTTGAAGCTCTTGAATCACTTTTCCACCAGGCCCAATAAGCGCCCCAATAAATTCATTAGGAATAGTACGGGTAACCATTTTTGGAGAATGTGGTTTCACATCAGCTGCAGGTTCAGCAATCGTATCCGTTAATTTCTCCAAAATATGTAAACGACCTGCTCTAGCTTGTTGTAGTGCATTTACCAAAATCTCGTAGGACAATCCTTTGACCTTGATATCCATTTGGCAAGCCGTGATACCATCTGCGGTACCGGTTACTTTAAAGTCCATATCTCCCAAGTGATCTTCATCACCCAAGATATCCGAAAGAACGGCATATTTACCTGAATCTCCATCGGAAATTAGTCCCATGGCGATACCGGAAACTGGCTTTTTCAATTGAACACCTGCATCCATCATGGCCATTGTCCCTGAACAAACGGTAGCCATAGAAGAAGAACCGTTAGATTCCAATACTTCAGAAACTACACGAACGGTATATGGACAATCATCAGGAACCATTCCTTTTAATGCACGTTGCGCTAGATTACCATGACCAACTTCTCTACGGGATGTTCCACGAATAGGTCTTGCCTCACCTGTTGAGAAAGGAGGGAAGTTATAGTGTAAATAGAAATTCTCCTCGCCTTCATGAGATGGCATATCTATTTTATTGGCATCTCTAGAGGTACCTAAAGTTACCGTTGCCAATGCTTGCGTTTCACCACGGGTAAAGATGGCAGAACCGTGCGTTGATGGTAAGTAATCGATTTCACACCAGATTGGGCGAATTTCATCGGTCTTACGACCATCCAAACGCAGACCTTCGTTTAAAGTAAGGTCACGAACCGCAGCTTTTTCAGCTTTATAGTAGTATTTAGAAATGAGTGCGCCAAAATCCTCTTGTTCTTCCTCAGAAAAAGAAGCTTTAATTTCATCTTTTATCTCGCTAAAGGCAGCGCTTCTTTCATGCTTGGCAGAACCAGCTTTTGCTATAGCATACACTTTGTCATATGCCATATCATGAATTTTTTTAGCTAAATCAGCATCTTCCCTTTCGCCTTCATATTCACGTACTTCTTTCTTGCCGAAAGCTTCAGCCAGTTTAACCTGTGCTGCACATTGTACCTTAATTGCTTCATGGGCAAATTTGATAGCCTCTGTCATTTCCTCTTCGGAAATTTCATCCATTTCACCTTCAACCATCATAACTGAATCAGCAGAAGCACCGATCATCATGTCAATATCAGATTCGGCTAATTGCGCTCTAGTAGGGTTAATGACGAATTCGCCGTTTACACGCCCTACTCGTGCTTCTGAAATAGCACATTCGAAAGGAAAATCGGATAACTGAATAGCCGCGGATGCAGCTAAACCTGCCATTGCATCTGGCATAACATCTTCGTCATGAGACATTAATTGAATCATCACCTGTGTTTCGGAGTGATAATCTTTTGGGAAAAGCGGACGTAAAACACGATCCACCAATCGCATGGTTAATACTTCGCCGTCACTTGGTCTGGCTTCTCTTTTGAAAAAACCTCCGGGGTAACGCCCTGCAGCAGCGAATTTTTCACGGTAATCTACGGTTAGTGGAAGAAAATCTACATCACTTTGTTTGTAGTTAGAAACTACCGTACATAATAACATACATTTTCCGGATTGAACAACCACAGAGCCATGGGCCTGTTTTGCTAATTTTCCGGTTTCGATAGAAATTTCCCTACCGTCTCCAAGGTCTATGACCTCTCTAAATACTTTTGGAATCATAAAATTGATTTTTACCCAAGATAATTTCTCAGGATTTTGTTAAACAATGGTCATTCCGACATTTTTGATGGCCGGACTGTTGTTGTGTTGTTGTGTGGACCAATGAAAAACTATGTGTAGCTTTTTGTGTTCGTCATTTTTCACTTCTTAGACTTGAAGTACTTTAAAAAAAGGGGATGGTTAGCCATCCCCTTTTTAAAATTATTTTCTAATACCAAGCTCTTTAATAAGCTCTCTGTATTTTACAATGTCTTTCTTTATCATATAATCTAGCAGACTTCTTCTTTTACCTACCAGTTTTACCAAAGAACGCTCCGTGTTGTAATCTTTGTGATTCTTTTTTAAGTGACCGGTTAGGTGATTAATACGATGTGTGAACAAAGCAATCTGACCCTCAGTAGAGCCTGTGTTCTCTGCTTTTCCGCCGTGTTTTTTAAAAATCTCGGCTTTTACTTCTTTTGTTAAATACATTCCAATATTATTTTAAATGATTTTTATGTATCTGACTGATTTTCAATCAGGCTGCAAAGATACTATAATTTTTATTTTGAATGGCTAATGTTTTTGGATATTTTAATTAGAAGGCACAAGAAGTTGGTAAGGGTTCTTGTTTTGCTAGCGTTGCCGCAAAGGTAACATCCAATTCAGATGTGGTAAAGCCCGTGAGGACGCTTCCTTTTAAAACAGTATTCCCATAGCCGAGATAATTCATATGTGCCCTGATGTAGACCTCCTGTTCCTCGGTTATGGAGATGGTTCCCCCACTACGGGTAAAGGGTTGTTCGTTTACATGGCTATGGCCAAGAATTCTACGATATAAAAGGTTTCCCTCTATATCTACAACCTCCCACCAATCCGCATATTGTTCACAGCCGGTATCTGGACTTAGAATAGTTACGCTGAAGGTATACGCATTTTCTTCTCCGGTGACCGCTACATTGGTCGTTTGCGCGGTGTTTGCATTCCCAATTTCTGTAGTTTCTTCTTCAGCTACCGGCAAGGAAACGGAGTTTTCCGATGCGCAACAAAAAAACCATAAAGTCAATAGTAGTATACTTGATTTTATGGCTCTTTTCATAAAGTGATATGATTTTAAGATCTCACTGGGTTGTTCTGTATTAAATCGATATAAAGATTTATTTTGGTTTTTAAGTCCCGCCTGTGCGTAATGAAATCCAAGAATCCGTGTTCCAGTAAAAATTCGGAAGATTGAAAGCCTTCCGGTAAATCCTTTCCGGTAGTATCCTTCACGATTCGAGGTCCTGCAAACCCTATGAGTGCTCCTGGTTCCGCAATATTAATATCTCCCAGCATAGCGTAGGATGCCGTAGTACCTCCGGTGGTTGGGTCGGTGCATAATGAAATATAAGGTAAGCCAGCTTCCGCGAGTTGTGCCAGTTTAACAGATGTCTTGGCCAGTTGCATCAATGATAAAGCTGCTTCCATCATACGCGCTCCTCCTGATTTGGAAATCATTATAAAAGGAACTTTCTTTTTGATGGCGTGGTCGATTCCGCGAGCAATTTTTTCACCAACGACACTACCCATTGATCCTCCGATAAAACTAAAGTCCATACAACAGATTACAACATTTTTACCCAAGGATTTTCCGAAGCCTGTTCTTACGGCATCTTTAAGACCTGTTTTTTTCTGAGCTGCTTTTAACCGCTCTCCATATTTTTTGGTATCCTCGAATTTTAACGGGTCTTTGGAATTTAGCTTTGCATCTAACTCGGTAAACGTATTATTGTCAAAAAGGATTTCAAAATACTCTTTGCTGCCAATTCTTACGTGGTAATCATCCTCTGGACTCACGTAAAAATTCTTCGCTAAATCTTCGGATTCCACAATTTTACCCGTAGGAGACTTATACCAAAGTCCTTTCGGTGTGTCTTTCTTTTCCTCGGTGGTGGTCTGAATTCCTTTTTCCTTTCTTTTAAACCAAGCCGTCATATTGTCCATAGTTTAGATTAGTGAATTTAGGAATTTATAATGTGTTTACGTTATTAAGATCCTCAAAGGCTTTCTTTAGTCGGTCTATAAAAGCAGTTTCTCCTTTTCTTAACCAAACTCTTGGGTCGTAGAATTTTTTATTGGGCTCATCGGAACCTTTTGGGTTCCCTATTTGTGCCTGTAGATAATCTTTATTGTCCTGAACATAATCCCTTACACCAGAAAGGAATGCATATTGTAAATCGGTATCGATGTTCATTTTTATAACGCCATAGCTGATACCTTCCCTGATTTCCTCTACTGTAGAACCTGAACCACCGTGGAATACAAAATCGATATGGTTATGCTCAACACCGTATTTCTCGGAAACGAACTCTTGTGAGTTCTTTAAAATTTTTGGCGTAAGCTTTACGTTTCCTGGTTTGTAAACACCATGTACGTTGCCGAAGGCAGCAGCTATCGTAAATCTATGGCTCACTTTGGAAAGCTCTTCATAAGCATAGGCCACTTCCTCTGGTTGCGTGTATAGCTTAGAATCGTCCACATCGGAATTGTCTACCCCGTCTTCTTCACCACCTGTTATACCAAGTTCAATTTCTAGGGTCATCTCCATTTTGCTCATACGCTCTAGATAACCTTTGCATATTTCAATGTTCTCTTCCAAAGGCTCCTCTGAAAGGTCGATCATGTGTGAGCTGAATAAGGATTTGCCGGTCTCTGCAAAATGTTTTTCACTAGCATCTAACAAACCGTCTATCCAGGGCAGTAATTTTTTTGCGCAGTGGTCGGTATGCAAAATAACCGTAGCACCGTAAGCCTCCGCTAATTGATGAACGTGCTTTGCTCCCGCTACTGCTCCTTGTATGGCCGCATTTTGTCCGTCGTTAGAAAGTCCTTTGCCAGCATTAAATTGGGCACCACCATTGGAAAATTGGATGATTACTGGGGCATTAAGACTTGCTGCGGTTTCAAGCACTCCGTTTATGGTGTTTGAGCCTATTACGTTTACAGCAGGTAACGCAAATGCTTTTTCTTTAGCATATTTGAAAATTTCCTGAACTTGATCTCCGGTCGCAACGCCCGGTTTAATATTATGAGCCATATTGTTGTAGTCTGTTAGTTTCTATAAAAATGTAGGGCAAAAGTAATAAAACAATTAGATTTAAAATGGATAGTTAATACCAATTTGCAGTACGGAGTTAGCAAAATTGTAGTCCCTAAACCATCTTTTTGAAGGAATTTCTGCTGGGTTATAGGTTTTGAAACCCAAATCTAAGCGAAAAAGGAAATAAGTAAAATCGTATCTAAGTCCAAAACCGGAACCCAGAGCAATATCTTTTAAAGAGTCAAAACCTGAGAATATGGCATCGGGATTCTCCACATCGTCAAAGACGTTCCATATATTACCGGCATCTGCAAAAAGTGCCCCGTTGATATCACCTACTATAGGAAAGCGATACTCTAAGTTCAGGGCTATTTTAAGGTTGGCTTCGTTGAAATCGTTAATGGCAGAAGTGCTTCCAGGGCCTAGTGAATATGGGAACCATGCTCTATTGTCGTTGGAGCCACCAGCAAAATAACTACGCACAAAGGGAATATTGTCCGAGTTTCCGTAGGGTATGGCAATACCTACAAATGTTCTTGCCGCCAATACGTTGGATCGAGAAAGGTCCCAGTATTTAACAAAGTCAAACTCTGTTTTTACGTATTGAGAGAAAGGAACACCGAATACGAGTAGTTGTTCCCTATCATTTTCATTAAAGGCGATTAAGTTGGAAATACCAGATAATAAATTTCCCGCACTTTCCAATTTAAAACGAAATTGATAAAAATTGTTATCTGTTATACCGTTCCTATTGTTTTTGTTGAACGTGTAGTTGGTCGCAAAAATAAGATTGTTCTCCGTGAGACGTTCTTCACGTTCCGCAATACTGTTCACATTGTTGAAATCTTCTTGGGTAAAGCCACCGTTGGAAGTCGGTATTAGTCCATTCCGCACATCGCTTATAAATCCGGTGGTACCCGGGGTGGTCTCGGGTTGTGCCTCACTCGGCGTAGTAAGGTTTCCGTCTTCATTAAAATACGTGGGGTCTAGCAAGGGACTCACAGCTTGGTCAGTGGCGATATCGTTTAACTGGTTATAGGTGGTTCTATATACATCAAAGAATCTATTGCTGTTCACATTCCTAACATATTGTACGTTCAAGAGTTCTATGGAATTCCTTTTAAATTCATTGGGCGTCCAATTATAGCCAAGCGTGGTGTTGAAGGTTTGTTTGTCGAGTCCTATATTCTTTTGAAAACTGGTACCAAGTGCAATTCTGGTTTTTGGTAAGGTGTAGTTTGGAATAAGCTTCGAGGTGTTTATAAAAGGGAACCATATTCTCGGAAAATCGAGCGTTACTTCCCCTCCAATTTCTGAAAAATAGTCCTCTTGAAATATTTCCCTACTTAAAAGACCAAAAGCACCATCTACCGAAAGACTTAGATTCTCCGCTCCTTTAAATATGTTACGTATCAATAGAGAGGCGCCAGCTCCCACCCCAAGTCTCCTTAGATTAGAACGGCTTATTTCAAAGTTTGTGCCTAAAGAGTATTTTGGTTTAGGTGCCAGATAAATACTGGTGTTGACCTTGCTACCGGTACTATCCTCTTCAAATATAACATTCGGGTATTTAAAGATGTTCAGGTTGTTGAGCTGTCTAGAGGTCCTGATTTTGTCAATGTCCCGGTAAATTGCCCCTTTTTCAAAAAGAATGGCGTCCGCTAGCGTCTTTGGTTTAATTTGAAAATTATCCGAATAATGGAAGGTAAAATCACCATATGTTATACTACGGTATGGGGTTGATTTGTAAGACGCGAGGTAATCGGTATAAACATCTATGGTGTTTATTTTTTCTACTTTATACTCTGAGGTCGTCACCTCATTTTCTCCTCTTCTCTTGAGGTCTCCAATGTTAAGGGTGATGTTCATTTTTTGGTCGTCTTCAGCCCTTACGGTATCCCTAACAATATCAAAGGTGATAGAACTTCCTTGAAAATTTCGGATACCATTATTCCTGAAAATCTCAGTTAATCGCTCTCTTTCGCCATTAAAATCGGCCAAGTTAAATTGTTTTCCCTCTTTTACCAAAGACCCGCCCATGTTCAAAAAATAAATAGAATCTATGGCCTTGGAAGAAATTTCGTTGGATACGGAATCTACAACATAGGGTTTTCCAAGATCTATTTTATAATCGATATAAGCCCGCTGCTTTCTTCTAGTGGTATCAACTTCGTACGTAGTTGTATTTAAGAAATACCCTTTAGAATCGTAATAAGCGCTTAAACGCTCTAAGCTTCTTCTGGTCCTGGAGGTATCTAAAACTTTCGGAGCTTCACCTATTTCCTTTAACCATTCGCTCAAACCCTTTACCAAAAAGGATTCCCCAAGTCTGTTGACCTGTTTTTCCGATAAAAATTTAGTGAGCCTTTTCTTTCGATTGGTTTTACGGTTAAGCCAGTCTTGATAAAGAGAATCTGGATTTTCCTTGGCAAGATTGTATAGGTTTAGCCTTAATGGATAGCCTAAAAGGGCGGTGTTGGGCTTTTGGTAGATTAGGCTGTTTACATCCTCATCGGTTATTCTTAGGGAATCTACCAGAATGGTATTCCTTGCTACCAGGTACTCGTCGTTTTCAATTTTTTTCAGTGAATTACATGATAGCGCGACTATGGTAAGTAGTAAGAATAAGCTTATTTTAGCGATGCTATGTTCAGGGTATGAAAACCTCCTCATATTAATCAAAAATACATTATTTGTATGGTTGTAAAAAGTGAATTGAAACTTATCAAAAGCTTACATCAAAAAAAGTACCGAAATGAACACGGTCTGTTTATAATAGAAGGGAAAAAGGCTGTGGAGGAGTTATTGCGCTCTAAATTTAAGGTGTTCAGGATTTATGTTTTGGAGGATGTACTTCCTGTAAAAGGTGTTAAAGATGCAGCTGTAATTCTTCCAAAGGAAATGAATCAGATAAGTAGTTTAAAAAATCCAAATGGCGTTGTTGGGGTATTTTACATTCCAAAAGCCGCAGCTGTGGATTTTAGTGATTGGATTATAGTGCTAGATGATGTTCAAGACCCTGGTAATTTGGGAACTATAATCAGGCTTTGTGATTGGTTCGGGATACCTTCTTTGGTATGCTCCGAGAATACCGTGGATTGTTATAATCCAAAAGTGCTTCAGGCAACGATGGGTTCCATAGCTCGGGTAAATATTTCATATACCAGTCTAGATTTATTTCTGTCAGAGGTTTCGGTACCGGTCTACGGTTCGTTCATGGATGGGAATAACGTATATAAAGAAGAACTACCTAAAAGGGGTATTTTAATTATGGGCAATGAAGGGAAAGGTATTTCTGATCGGGTCAATAGGAAATGTGAAAATAGAATCACCATCCCCAGATACGGAAAATCTGAAACCGAAAGTTTAAATGTGGCGACGGCTTCAGCAATTCTAATGAATGAGATTAGAAGGGCTTAAATAGTACTCGCCGTTTACTCAAAAGTAAAGTTGACGAAAAGCCCTCTGGTGCGCATCCCGTCTATATTTCCCGTCCATGGGCTGTTGGGGTCGTTATCACGAATCAATTCATCCGTGAGTGCAAAAACTCCTCTTATCGATGGGGTGAACTTAAAATACTCCAAGTAAAAATCTATACCAAAACCAAGCTCATAATTATAGACCCATTTCGTCATTCGGAACGTACCCGAACTATTGTCGTCTAGGCTAGTTTCATTACTGCCAAGGTTTAAGCTTGTGGATCCGCCACCAATTAAAAAGGGTTTCCAATTCCCGAATCTTTTTGCACTCACCTTTAACAACAACGGAAAATTTATATAAGTTGATTTTACTTCTCGAATCGCATCTCGCTCCTCATCAAAACCTGGAAAGCCTAAATTTCTAGACGTATAATGAAGACCTGGCTCAAAGCGTAGGTCCAAGAAATTATTTATACGCATCTCTCCGATTAGCCCTACGTTAAAACCTAGTGTTTTGCTTACCAGAACATCTCTGCCATTCTCTTCATAATCAAACTTAAAATCATATTGATTGAACCCTAAAAAATAGCCCCAATTTAAGAATTTCTTATCCTCGTTCTCCTTATTAAGAATAGGGCGTTCATTAAATTGTGCATGGAGTGAGGGCATTAATACTACGAGCCCAACACAAATAAAAAACCATTTCCTCATTTACCAACAATTACGCCGTAGTTGTTAAACCATCGGGTTTACGATTAGTCTAGCTACGTTTTTTAGCAACATATATAGATGCGACCCCAAATGTTTGAGGCTTGTTCACTACATCTATAAACCCAATTTTGAGTAAAATATTGTTGAAGTTTTCTCCATGCGGAAAAACAGCGGCAGATTCGCTTAGATAGCCATAGGCGGAATTATCTTTGGAAAATATTTTACCTATCAGCGGCAAAACATATCTTGTATAAAGATGGTAACCCTGTCTAAAAGGTGTTTTGGTAGGCACAGAGGTTTCTAGCACTACGAGGCTACCTCCTGGTTTTAATACGCGAAGAATCTCGCTGAGACCAGTTTCCAAGGTTTCAAAATTACGAACACCAAAAGAGACCGTTACAGCGTCAAAAGAATGGTCGGGATACGCTAGATTTTCACTATCACCTACGACCATTTCAATTTTTGGGTCCAGTTTCTTTTCCTTTATTTTTTCCTTTCCAACTTCTAGCATGCCAGGAGAAATATCCAAACCTATGATTTTTTCAGCACCTGTTTTTACCAAGGCAATGGCAAGATCGCCCGTGCCCGTAGCAATATCCAAAATAGTTTTAGGTTTTTCTTTTTTAAGAATAGCAACAACTCTTTTCCTCCATTTAATATCAATTCCAAAAGAGATCACCCTGTTCAGTCCGTCATAATCTTTAGAAATCGTGTCGAACATTTTGGTGACCTGTTCTTTCTTACCAAGTTTGGAGTCCTTATAGGGAGTTACTTTATTAGGCATTGCATTTTTTTTTCAAAGATACGATTTAGGCTTTGCTTGCAAGCGCTTTAATTAGGATTGATGATCGTCAAGGTTAAAAGCTTTAAAATTAGTAGTGACCTTTATTTAATTGTGTAATTTTGCGTCGAAATACGCGTTGACTATACTACTACTAATTTTTAATATGCTATTATAAACGAGTTGTTTATAGTCTATAAAAGCGCAATTAAGTACGTAAATGAAGATTATAATTGCAGGTGCGGGTGAAGTAGGATTTCATCTTGCCAAATTGCTTTCCTACGAATCTCAAGATATTACCTTAATAGACACACGTAAAGAAAGTCTGGCCTATGCGGACAATCATTTAGATATTCGTGTGTTAAAGGGAGATGCTACTTCTATAGCTGTTCTGCAGGATGCGCGAGTACAGGATTCCGACCTTGTAATTGGCGTTACCTCCTCGGAAACTACGAATATAACCTTGTGTATGTTGGCAAAGCAGCTAGGTTGCAAACGTACCATTGCTAGAATATCCAATACAGAGTTTATAGATAATAAGGAAATATTGCAGTTCTCAGAGTTAGGTATTGATGAGCTCATTTCACCCGAAGAACTTGCGGCGACAGAGATTCAGTTACTACTCAATAAATCTGCCTTCAATGATACCTATGAGTTTGAAGACGGTAAGTTGATTATGGTAGGGGTTTCCCTGCCCAAGTCCGCTCCCTTTGTGGGTAAAATGGTAAAGGAGGCGGCTAAAATATTCCCCGAGCTTCATTTCATGCCCATTGCGCTAAAGAGAATGGGTACCCAATTCACGGTCATTCCAAGGGGTGATACCGTTTTCAAGGAGGGGGATCAAGTGTATTTTATTACGGTAAAAGAAGGTGTTGATGAACTGTACAAGCTTACCGGAAAAAAGAAAGAAGATATAAAGAATGTCATGATTCTTGGAGGAAGTAAGGTAGGTTTTAAAACGGCTAGGGACCTTTGCGCCAACAAATTCAATGTAAAGCTGATAGAGAAAAGTAAGGAAAAAGCTTTTGATTTGGCAGATGACCTGCCCAATGCCTTAGTAATCAATGGTGATGGTAGAAATGTGGAGCTTCTTGAGGAAGAGAGTCTAGAGTCCATGGATGCCTTTATTGCGGTTACCGGAAATTCAGAAACGAATATCATGTCTTGTTTGGTAGCAAAATCAAAATTCATAAAAAAGACCATTGCCTTGGTGGAGAACATGGATTATTTTCAGCTATCGCATTCTATTGGTATCGATACCTTAATAAATAAAAAGCTTTTGGCCGCGAATAATATATTCCGGCATATACGGCGTGGAGAAGTAGTAGCGCTCATGCGGTTGAACAACCTAAATGCGGAGATTTTAGAATTTGTCGTAAAAAAAGATTCTCGTGTTACGGGAACGACCATAAGGGAATTGAATTTTCCTAAAGCTGCTACCATTGGCGGTGTTGTTAGGAACGGTGAAGGTATCATTGCCTTAGGAGGATTTAAAATAGAGGCCGGAGATAGGGTAGTGGTCTGCTGTCTTCCAGAAGAAATTTCACAAATAGAACGAATGTTCCTGTAAAATGCGCCTGAATTCTAGAATAATTTTTCACTTAATGGGTCTTTTATTGCTTTGCAATGGGGGCTTTATGCTGTTGGCTGCAGTGGTCAGCGGTATCTACAAGGACGGTGCTACCTTAAGTATTACCCTAGCTTCGATTTCAACGATGTTCGCTGGTGTTTTTGCGATGTATTATACACGTGGACATCGTAAGGAAGTAAAGCAGAAAGAGGGTTATATTATCGTCACGTTCGGTTGGATCGTGATGTCCATTTCAGGGATGTTACCCTATATTTTTTCGGGAGCCATCCCCGATATCACTAATGCTTTCTTTGAGACCATATCCGGATATACCACAACAGGTGCTTCTATTATGGATGACATTGAATCCATGCCTGAAGGAATTTTGTTCTGGCGAAGCCTTACCCATTGGATCGGTGGTATGGGTATAATCGTATTGGCAATTGCAATACTACCGCTTTTAGGAATTGGTGGTATGCAGCTATTTGCAGCTGAAGCTCCTGGACCAAGTGCTGATAAATTACATCCAAGAATTACCGACACGGCAAAAAGACTTTGGCTCATTTACGTAGGGTATACCGTAGTCGAGACCATACTCTTAAAATTAGCGGGGATGTCCTTTTTTGATGCTATAAACCATGCCTTGGCGACCCTCTCTACAGGTGGATTTTCAACTAAAAATGCTAGTTTGGCACATTGGAACGACCAGCCCTTGATACAGTATATTATAATTCTTTTCATGTTCTTGGCAGGGACCAATTTTGTGATGAGCTATTTTGCGTTCAAAGGAAAAGTTCAAAAAGTATTGAAGGACGAGGAACTGAAGTTTTATTTTCTGTTTATTCTCACCGCAACGATTACGGCTGGCTTGGTCATTTATTTTAGAGCGAATATTACGGAACTTACTCCAGGATACCCTATGGTTTTAGGTAAAGCGGAAAGTTCGTTTAGGCATGCACTCTTTCAGGTGGTCGCCGTGGTTACCACTACGGGTTTTGTCAGTGCAGACTTTACCGCATGGACCCCTTTTTTAACGATATTCTTTTTTGGGTTATTTTTCTTGGGAGGTTCTGCCGGTTCTACAGCAGGTGGTATCAAGGTAATGCGCCATTTATTGATTATAAAGAATGGTCTTCTAGAGTTCAAACGAACCTTGCACTCCAATGCCATTATACCGGTACGGTACAATAATAAAACGGTCAAGGAACATATCGTTTATAATATAATAGGTTTTTTTGTACTTTATATGCTTCTTTTTATCATCGGGGCTTTGGTCTTGGGCTTCTTAGGTCTGGATTTTGAATCGGCCATTGGTGGGGCAGCGTCTTCCTTAGGTAATGTAGGCCCTGCCTTGGGAAGCTTAAATCCTGTTAGTAATTTTAACGGATTGCCAGATTTAGCGAAATGGTGGTGCGGATTTTTGATGCTGGCTGGTAGGCTAGAATTATTTACCGTATTGATACTTCTTACGCCTTATTTCTGGAAACGGACATAAACCCGATAACACTATAAAAGTTCTGTTTCAACGAATCCTGAAGGTGATCAGCGATACCCTTTAGTATAAACCGTTCTGTTGGTCGAGGTTAAACCATCCATTAATCCTTCTCTGGTAGTCTCCACAACCAATGTGGGTTCCCACGGAGTTTTGGTAGGGGGTTCTAGCCAGAGCGTCTGGGTCATCTTACTTGCTAGCCATTTTCCTGTTTTCGTATCTTTAAAAGGATAGGTTGAGGTAATCACCAGCCTATGGTCTTCCCAATGGGTAGTTGAGGTGATAGCTTTACGTTCCCGACCGGTCAATACATTGTTTTCGGATTTTGAACCGTCTAAAGCAAATTGATAGGTTACAAGTTGTTGAAAGTCCCGGGGAATAAAAACGACCCGCTCTACAGCTAACTCCTCAGGAACATGCTTGATTGAAATTTTATCTCCCCAACCGCTACCCAAAGTAGGTATGGCCGGTTCGTCCGTCCGATTTATGACCGATACCCTATGCAGCACGGTGGTAGACCATGTACCCGAAAAATCAGGGTTCTTCATAGCATTACTTCTAGGCTTCATTTTGGTTCTATCACTTCTCGTGTAGGTTTGTACTGGACTTCCCGAACCTTTTGAGGGTGGTAAATAGGGTTCTTTTCTATTTGCACTCGCTGTTACCCTGGGGTATTCAATGAATGTTTTTTCATAGTTCTGAACAATACTGTCCATAATTCCTACGACACCAGGATAATAATCTTTAACGTCTATTTCCTCTCTTGGGTCCACGCGCAAATCAAATAGGCGTACCAAGTTATCAGGTTCAGGGTCAGGTACTTCTGTTTTGTATACGTACCACAACTTCCAATTACGCCATTTCACTGCCATGATTTGACCAAAACGTTGTGTGAAAATGGCACTTTCGCGATTGGCGTGTTCTTGCTTGCCCTCTAAAAACGGTAGTTGGTTTACGCCATCGATATATCGGTCTTTCGGTACTGCCTTGTCCGAGCCCGTGGCATTGATAATGGTGGTGAATAAATCCACCTCATGTACCATCTCATTAGAAACTTGACCGAGTTTGATCCTATTTGGCCATCTAATGACCGCCGGCGTGCGCACACCACCTTCCATAGCGGAGTTATAGTAGCCTCTATACGGTCCTGGAGAACCTCTCCATGGTCTTCTCATCTCAGCGCCGTTGTCCGTACACCAAATAACTAAGGTGTTCTCCTCGATTCCCAGTTCTTTCAATTGGTCTAAAATTAAACCTACGTTAAAATCAACATCGGCCATGGAATCGCCCATATCACCTGCTCCGGTAGTTCCGGCCATATCGGGGTGGGGTAGTGCGGGAAAATGGAGCTGGGTCATGGCGTAATACAGAAAGAAGGGTTTATTTTTTTCGGCGTTCTCTTTTATAAATGCAACGCCTTTTTCGGCCGCTTCTCGGTCAATGGTTCGTCTGGTATCAGGATTAAATGGTTTTACTTTTTTAGAATCACTGCCTGCGGTACCTTCCCATATATAGGGTTCTGGCTGTAAACTTGGGTCAAATCCTTTCATTGCAGGATATTGGGCTACTGTGGTCGTTCCCGGTATGCCGTACCATTGGTCAAAACCTTGGTCCGTAGGCTCTCGGTTACCGAGCCAGTCTTTAGCCCCTAAATCCCACTTTCCGTAGAGCGCCGTGGCATAACCTTCCAATTTTAAACGTTCCGGGAGCATTTCTTCCCACAGTGTCGTCCCGGAATAGTAATCCTCCCCGGCGCGAACAGCATATCGTCCGGTCATAATGGCGATACGAGATGGAGTACATGAATACTCCACATTAAAGTTCGTTAGGCGAATGCCCTCATTTCCTATTCGGTCAATATTAGGCGTAGGAACACCCCTGGCACCACCAAACGAGGCAACCTCGCCTACGCCAAGGTTGTCTGGGAATATAAGTACCACGTTAGGTTTTGTTTGAGCGAAAAGAATACTACCAACAAAATAAAATGGAAGTAGTATTAAACGGGCGATCAGTTTTCTCATTGGGAAGTTTTTTCTAGTTTGAATATACTATATGATTCCCTCCAATTGTAATTTTTCTTTTAAAAAATGGAAGTCGCCTTTGTGGCATAGGTCACCTCCAAAGAAAACACCCTCAAGGCCTAAACCTTGAGGGTGTTTTCAATCGCTAGTTTCATAATTTCTAACCTAGAGCAGTTTTTATTCTAGATATGGCATCTTTTATATCCGCTACGGAGGCGGCATAAGATATACGAATACAATTTCCGTTACCGAAGGCATCACCCGTAACGGTTGCTACATTGGCATGTTCCAAGAGATACATGGCAAAATCCGAAGCATTATGTATTGTAGTGCCGTTCAAAGTCTTTCCGAAATACGCCGTTACATCCGGATAAACATAAAAGGCTCCCTCGGGTTCATTGCATTTAAATCCGTTGATACTATTTAAAAGACCAAGAATAAGTTTTCTTCGTTCTTTGAACTCGTCCACCATATACGAAATACGGTCGGGCGACTCTTCCAATGCGGTAATTACCGCTCTTTGTGCTATACAGTTAGCGCCACTAGTTACCTGACCTTGTAATTTGTTACATGCTCGGGCTATGTAGGCTGGGGCACCGATGTACCCAATACGCCATCCGGTCATGGCGAATGCCTTTGCTACTCCATTGACCGTTACGGTGCGATCGTACATGTCCGGGAATGAAGCCATAGAAGCATGTTCCGTGACACCATAGTTGATATGCTCATAAATTTCATCGCTTACTACGATGATTTGAGGATGTTTTTGTAACACATCCGCTAATGCGCGTAATTCTTCTTTACTATAAATAGATCCACTAGGGTTACAAGGAGAACTGTACCAAAGCATTTTTGTTTTTGGTGTGATGGCAGCCTCTAATTGTGCCGCGGTCATTTTAAAATCATCTTCCAAAGAAGTAGGTACTTCTACGGGAACACCGTCTGCAAGTTTCACGATATCAGAATAGCTTACCCAATAAGGGCAGGGTAAAATAACTTCGTCCCCTTTGTTCAACACTACTTGTGCAACGTTGTAAAGTGCTTGTTTGGCTCCTGTGGATACCACAATTTGAGGCGCTTCATAGGTCAAGTTATTATCACGTTTAAACTTTGTGATTATAGCTTGCTTTAAGTCTACATATCCGTCAACTGGGGTATAGGAATTATAACCATCTTTAACGGCTTGTATTGCGGCTTCTTGTATATAATCCGGAACTTTAAAATCGGGCTCCCCCAAGCTTAATCCTATGATGTCTTTACCTTGAGTTCTAAGTTCACGGGCCTTTGCGGCCATTTCCAGTGTTGCGGAAGGAGTTACACTGTTGATCCTGTCCGATAGTTGCTTGTTCATGTCGCTTATAAAATTACTAGTACTGAAGGGAAGGTTGTTTTCCCAATTCCTTTAAATGTTTGAAGTGCGAAATTATGGCTTTCCTAGTAGTTTTATACTCATGGTAAGGCAAATTAAATTCCTTTGCCGTCTGTTTCACAATTTTAGAAATTTTTGTGTAATGTACATGGCTAATGTTCGGAAAGATATGGTGCTCTACTTGGTGGTTCAAGCCTCCTGTGAACCAGTTAACAATTCGGTTTTTTGTGCCAAAATTTACCGTTGTGAACAATTGGTGAATAGCCCAAGTATTTTTCATGGTGCCGTTTTCGTCCGGCAACGGGGTATCAGCATGGTCAACAATGTGTGCTAATTGAAAAACTACGCTTAAAATAACCCCTGCCACGTAGTGCATAATAAAGAAACCAATAAGAATTTTCCACCATGCAATGTCAAGAAATAACATCGGTAAGACTATCCAAATAGTAATGTATAGCGCTTTGGTAATTAACAAGGTGCTCCAGTTCATGGCGGCACTTGGTAATTTTCCGTAAGACAACTTACGCTTCATGTAACGGTACATTTGCTGAAAATCTGTCGTAATGGCCCAGTTAAATGTGAGCAGACCGTAAAGGAATACCGAGTAAAAGTGTTGAAATTTATGATGTTTTTTCCATTCCGTATGTTTAGAAAAACGCAGAATTCTTCCTGCTTCCATATCTTCATCATGCTCGTGGATGTTGGTGTATGTGTGATGTAATACATTGTGTTGTACCTGCCAATTGTAAACATTTCCTGCGAGTATGTAAATACTACTTCCCATGAGTTTGTTCACCCATTTTTTATTGGAGTAAGACCCGTGATTACCATCGTGCATCACATTCATTCCTACCCCGGCCATTCCTACACCCATGACAATGGTTAAGAGCAAATTTGCCCAAGTTGGTAAGCCTAACGTAAGTATAAGGAAATAAGGAGCTAAAAATAGCGTAAACATTACGATAGTCTTTACGTGCAATCTCCAGTTCCCTGTTTTCTTTATTTTATTGTTTTTGAAATACTCGTTTACCCTTCCATTCAATGTTTTAAAAAATTGGGCAGAGTCTTTTCTTGAAAAACGAATTGTGTTCTGTTCCATTTGAAGAAATCTTTTTGATAAATATAACGCAATTGATGTCGTTATTGTTTGATAGCTTAGTTAAAAAACGAAATCTTTGCAAAAGTGAATATACTAATAAAATTAATTTACAAAGATACGGATGACGGCTGAAACCATATTTGAATATTTTCCCAATTTATCTGATATCCAAAAGAAACAGTTTGTGCTTTTGGAGGAGCTTTACAAAGATTGGAACCAGAAAATCAATGTGGTTTCCAGAAAGGATATTGAAGAGTTATACCTACGGCATGTGTTGCACTCTTTGGGAATCGCAAAGATTCAAGATTTTAAGGATGGTGCTGAGATTTTAGATGTGGGCACAGGTGGAGGTTTCCCGGGTATTCCTTTGGCAATTCTTTATCCCGACGTTCATTTTACTTTAGTAGATTCTATTGGTAAGAAAATTAAAGTGGTGAATGAGGTGGTGGACGGTTTAGAACTATTAAACGTTACTTCAGTAAATTCCAGAGTTGAGGAGATTCCAGGACAATTTGATTTTATAGTGAGCAGAGCCGTGGCGGCAATGCCAACTTTTGTACACTGGGTAAAAGACAAAATTAAAAAAGAGTCCGTTCATCAAAGAAGGAATGGTATTCTTTATCTAAAAGGAGGTGATTTAAGTGAGGAGCTTAAGGATTACAGGACGGCAGAGGTTTTCGACTTAACATCCTACTTTGAACATGATTTTTTTGAGACCAAGAAAGTAGTCTATTTGCCTCTAAAGTTTAAGGGGTAATTAAATGGCTAAAATGGCATAATAACCGCTTCTACATTTTTTTGCAAAGCTTTTCAGGTGACTCCAGTAATGGATTCTTAGACAAGTAATGGTCAGTCTTAATTTTGAATACATTTTTATGGCCCTTAGATTTTAGGTAATAGATATGAGATAATTAAATTTAATTTAAAATAAATTAACGTTAAATTTACATTTATATTGTTTTTAAGATGCTGATAGGCGCAGATTTTTTCAAGATTGTCATTTTAATTTGCCTGACAGGAAAAGTCATCTCTACTGAAAATAATTCTTGTGTCCGATAGTTCGTCCATAAGAATATCACTGCCTAAAAATCCAATTTGCTCTCCTTCGCAATTATAGATGGGAACGACTGTTCCACAAATGGGGCAGCAGTTATTAGCTATGAATACGGTTTGGTTTTGGTATTCGGCAATTTCAATGAAAAAATATTGGGCAATATCGCTTTGGTCATTTTTTATAACTTCGGTCTGTGCTCTTAACCAAGTTAAATCTTCGATTGGGTTCGTAGTGTCGCACGCGGCAATGATTGGAAGGTTTGAATCATCTGTACTACAGGATAATAAGCTAATAAAGCTCGCAAGTAGAATACGTCTTTTCATAATTACATTTCTTAAAGAGATACGCTAATTACCAAATGGTTGCTAGCTCTGGTGTTTTCTTTACGTCATGTATTAAGAATAAAAAGGTGCCAATTGGCACCTTTTACATGTTTTAGTGGTGAGAAGCTTATTTGCTCCAAGGCGGTACAACTCCATTAGACCGGGCATAAGCAATTAATTGGCCTTTATGCTCTCCATTGTGCTCCATAATGGCTAAAAGTCCGCCCATTTTGTTCATCTTAGCGAAACCAAAATCGACCTCTTCATTGAGTTCGCTATTGTCTACCATCATAATTTTTTCCAATACAAATTCGTTCGATTTTTTTAATGCGCTAATGATATTTTCTTTCCCTGTAATTTTTCCAAGAGACATCATATCAACATCTTCAGGCGGTGGAAATCCCATTTTAGAAGCAAGATAATAATTTGCTCCGGCAACATGCATAAGCGCCTCTCCTACAGAGCTTACGCCTTCGGCTGGTCTCCAGTCGTATTGGTCTTCGGCAAAAGCTTCTGCCAATTGAACAACTTGGGCTTGGTTACCCGTTAAAACAGCTTTAATAGTGCTTTGGGCTAAATTTTCTTGTGCATAATTGAGTCCCACGGTCAATAAGGCACAAATTGCTAATACTTTTTTCATTTTACGAGGTTATAGTTGTTTAAAGACTCCGTTAGGTTATCTAACGGAGCCTTTAAATTTAATCAATTTTCAATCTACTGATCGTTTTTCCAAACAATTTAACATCAGTAGGTTACCCTAAGAACGGATACCTGTAATTCTCTGGGGTAACAAACGTTTCTTTTATTAATCTTGGGGAAACCCATCTTAATAGATTTTGTGCGGAACCGGCCTTATCGTTGGTTCCCGATGCTCTAGCGCCACCAAAGGGTTGTTGTCCAACAACTGCTCCCGTAGGTTTGTCATTAATGTAAAAGTTTCCTGCGCAATTCTGTAGCGCCTGTGTCGCCTCTTCAATGGCGTACCTGTCCGTGGACAAAACTGCTCCGGTTAGTGCATATTCCGAGGTAGCATCTACAAGCTTCAAGGTTTTGCTCCAATCCTTGTCATCATAAACATATATGGTGACAACGGGGCCAAAAAGTTCGGTCTCCATAGTAGTGTATTTTGGATCTGTAGTGACAATCACGGTAGGCTCAATAAAATACCCTTTTGATTTGTCGTAGTTTCCACCCGCAACGATTTCCGCAGTCATATCGCTTTTAGCCTGATCAATATACTTGGCAAGTTTATCAAAGGACCCTTCGTGAATTACCGCAGTGATGAAATTGCTCATATCTTCAGGAGAACCCGGTTCGTTAAAAGAGGCAATATCCTTCTTTACGAGGTCCAGTATTTCTTGAGCCGTTGATTTTGGCAGATAAACCCTGGATGCCGCACTACACTTTTGTCCTTGGAATTCAAAGGCACCTCGGACAATGGCCGTTGCGACTTGTTTTGGTTTTGCTGAAGGGTGGGCTACGATGAAGTCTTTTCCACCAGTTTCACCAACGATTTTAGGATAGGTCTTGTAGGTATGTATATTATTTCCGATTTGTTTCCAAAGTTCTTTGAAAACAAATGTTGAGCCCGTGAAATGTATTCCTGCAAAATCGGGACTGGATAGCACCGTTTCCGTAATCATTACCGGGTCACCGTAGACTACGTTGATAACGCCATCAGGAAGACCTGCTTCCTTAAACACGTCTACAATTACTTTAGCCGAAAATACTTGACTATCACTCGGTTTCCATACGACAACATTACCCATCATGGCCGCACTTGCAGGCAGGTTTCCCGCAATAGCCGTAAAGTTGAACGGAGTAACCGCATATATAAATCCTTCTAAAGGACGATATTCCACGCGATTCCATATGCCTTCCGCAGAATCTGGCTGCTCCTCATAAATCTGTGACATGAATTCTACGTTGAACCTTAAGAAGTCTATGAACTCACAGGCCGCATCTATTTCTGCTTGGTGTATCGTCTTTGACTGTGCCATCATGGTGGCAGCGTTAATCTTTGCCCTGTAAGGACCTGCGATGAGTTCCGCTGCCTTTAAGAAAATAGCAGCGCGTTGTTCCCAAGTGAGGTTTGCCCATGCATCCCTTGAAGCTAGACAATTAGAAATGGCATTTTCTACGTGACTCTTTTCCGCGAGATGATAGCTCCCGACGATATGTTGGTGGTCATGTGGTGGAGACATGGTTTTGGTGTTCCCGGTACGCACTTCTTCGGCGCCAATATACATAGGTACATCGACTTTGTTATTGTAATATTCTTTATATTGATGTAGCACTTCCTCTCGCTCCGGAGTCCCCGGAGCATAGCTTTTTATTGGCTCATTAAAAGCTGTTGGTACTTGAAAAAAACCTTTACCCATTGTCAAAATTTTTAAAATTAAAAAGTCTAACAAAGGTACTAAAAGGGTTTGCCACTAAAAACTAAATGGCCCAGAAAAGGAATCAATTTAAGGCGAACGGTGCGCTAAATTTAAATGTAGGAATGAACACTCTGAATTTCTCCGAGGAATCAAAATTCACCATGTTATAATGTCCTTTCATAGCTCCTATAGGGGAGGTTAACAGGCAGCCAGAATTGTAGGTATGCGATTCCCCGGGTTGAATTACCGGTTTTTTGCCAATAACACCTTCACCGTCCAAAATTTCAATATCGTTTAAGGAGTCGTAGATTCTCCAATGACGTGATGTTAGTTGCACAGGTTCTTTGCTTTGATTCTCAATTGTAATGGTATACCCGAAAGCATAATGCATTTTATAATTTTTAAAGAAAGTACCTTCAAAATTAGTATTTACTGAAATCTTAATGCCTTTAGTAACCTGTGTAGTCATAATCTAAAATGTAAAAATGCTGGTGGTGAACAATATTGCTACACCTACAATAGCCAAAATAATGAAAATAGTATTGAGAAAAAGATATTTAACAATAGTTTTAAACCTTCCTTGCTGGTAATAATTTCTCATTGCCTTGTAGAGGTAAATCCCAAAAATGAGAAAGAAGATACCTCCGCTTTCAATACCAAAAATATTATCTATCAAATAACTAATAATGAGCAAGATAAATAACA
Source organism: Maribacter sp. 4U21 (assembly GCF_002742365.1). Lineage (NCBI taxonomy): Bacteria > Pseudomonadati > Bacteroidota > Flavobacteriia > Flavobacteriales > Flavobacteriaceae > Maribacter > Maribacter sp. 4U21. The sequence goes on along the minus strand of NZ_MDGN01000030.1, from coordinate 43,248 downwards.
ATGATTGATTGTGGAAACTAAAGATTAAATGATCGGTATAAGTATATTTTTTTCTGATATACATCAACCAAACGAAGATGGCGAAGACCGGCAGAAAGAAAAATGTGGTGAAAGGCAATTTTGAAATTAAGGAACTAATGTACTCACCCGGTCGACTTTTGGCCTTGATCAGACTTTTAGCGCCGCTAAATGACATGCGGTGCTCCCGGCTGTTTTCGATATTATATTTCTCAACAAGATCATCAAAAACGTAGATGGTGTCGTTTTCTATTAAAAGGGTAAAAATCTTTTGTTTTTCAAAATACCTTGCAATAAAGCCTTTATCCGATACGGCTTCCAATTCTTTTTTTGGATGCGCAAGGATCATAGAATCTTTTTTACGCTGCTGATTACTGATAAATTCTCCTAATTTTAAGGAGTCTATAGTGTTTAAGAAGCTCTCCGCCTCTTTTTTCTCTTCAAAGTCTAAATTTTGAATGACATCGTCGGCCTCAAAATTTAGAATTTCATTTCCAGTGGTATCCGCAAATTTATCTATTTGTGAAAAATCACCTGATAAGCCCATTAAAAGAAAGTATACGATAGATAGGCTTAAAAGAAACCTAAAAGGATTGGTGTAAGAAACCCGTTTACCTTCTATATAGTCACGGGTAATTTTCCCCGGTCTTAATAAAAGGGCTCCCAGGGTCTTGAGCAGTTTAGAGTCGTAAGAAAGAACATTGGAAAAAAACTCATCAAAAAAATCTTTTAGGGAAAGCTTTTTGGTGCTATTGGCCTGTGCACAGTTAGGGCAATACTTATCGCTCATATCCAAGGGATGTTTGCAATTTAAGCAAGCTACCCCTCGGTATTTTAGCTTATAACGCCCAGAAGTATTAACCTTTGGTTTGGTTTCCATTTAAAATCAGAAAGTAAATTACCCTAATTGGTGATGTTTCTAGAGTTTGCCGAACCTACGCCAATAATACTATCGTAAATGTCGCCAAAATCCCTGTAATATACCAAAATCAAGTAATTATTTTCAGTAAAATGAAAATTACCTCCTACAGGATTTAAGTGGATTTCATTTTCCGAGTTTTTTGTCACGTATTTATAATTGTAAAAGCCTTGTTTGAATTTTATTACGGCTTCCATCATACCATTTTCTTCATTGTAGACCATTTTGTTCTCTTCGGTCAAGGCATAGTTATTGTACTTTCCGAATATGTGAACATCGTCCAGTGCTAGTGCCTCGGTATAGGGCAGACTAAAATGTACATTAGTGTACTCAGCTTCTCTGGAAGCGTTCTCGCCCTGCAATGTCCTAATCGTAAAATCACCATTTATGTCAGGGAAAAAGGTGTAGGGTTCGTCATTTCTGTAATCATCGGAGAATAGGTAGTGATGGTAGATTTCGTTCAATTCAATTCTTGATATCTGGGAACTTGGGGCCCTTAGGTCGCTTGTGTCAAAGAGCAGATACTCATTACCACCGTTAAATGCGGTCTCTTGGTCGTATCTGTACACCAGCTCTTGACCAAGTGTAAATTGTGGTTTAATGTTGTAAAGAGCGTTAGGCCAATAATAATTCTGTAAAATAGCCACTTTCACTTCCTTTTTTGGATTTACCAATCTAAAATTACCCGCATTGATGGCAAACTGTACCACCTGTTTCTCGTTTAAAAAGTCAAAATCCCTGGACCGTTTTACCGTACCACCTACTTTAACGATATCTTTATAGACTACAAATCTTCTAGAAAATTGAAGTTCATAACTACTGTTGTAAATTTCTAGGACATAATTGCCGCTAACTTTCAATTTTACATTCTCGTTGGGGATGGTTAATTGGTAGTTGGAATAGGTCTCTAGGGTGGTGTAGCTGTTTTCGTAATTAATGATTCGCTGATTGTCCACGCCACTCAAATATTGTGATTTAAGCAGGTCCGATGGTGTCCAGTCGTAATCACAGTGCACTATTTTATAGTAGTAGTCCTGTTCGTTGGCCAACAAATCGTCAAACTCCAAATACATGGGTTCACCTAGCTGTATAATGGGGAACTGATCTTCTGTAGGGCCTTTGAAAATAATCGATTTAATATTCTCTGGTTCAATTACTTCCTCCTGTACTTGAGCAACCGTATTTTGTAGAAAAAAAAGTAAAAGAATTTGTTTAAGGAAAAAGCGCATTATTTAGCCAATTTTTAGGTAAAGGTAAACAAAAAGGATGCCGAACAAATTAACATCGATATAATGCCGAAATTATAAGGTAATTATTATGAATTTTTTTCATTTAGTAGTAAATTCGCACCTAATTTTGTTAACCTAAGGTCTACAATATATGTCTAAAGACATTCGAATCAAAAAAGGTCTGAACCTCAATTTAGTAGGTGCTGCAGAGCTTACAACGTCAAAAGCTGTAGCGAGTAACGTTTACACTTTAAATCTAGAGGATTTTCATGGTGTGACGCCAAAAATGCTTGTAAAGCAAGGAGCTGAGATAAAAGCGGGAGAACCTATATTCTACAACAAAAACGTAGAGGAGATGCTTTTTGTGTCTCCTGTAAGTGGAGAGTTGGTGGAGATAGAAAGAGGAGCGAGAAGAAAAATCCTTACCGTAAAAATCTTGGCGGACAAGACTCAGGAAACGTTAAGTCACAAAGCTATCTCATTAGAAAGCGCTACTAAGCAAGATGTAAAGGCATTTTTATTAAAGGGTGGATGCTGGCCATTTATCAAACAGAGGCCCTATGACGTTATTGCAAACCCCGATACTACGCCGAAGTCTATATTCGTGTCCGGCTATAATTCAGGACCATTGACCGCAGATTTGGATTATGTACTAAAAGGTAAAGAGGCAGAGCTGCAGGCTGCGTTGAACGCACTAGCAAAACTGACACCAGGTAAGATTCACGTATCGGTTGGTCAAAATGCAGATTCTCCCCTTGCTGGAATGAATGGGGTTGAATTGCACAAAGTTTCTGGACCACACCCTGCAGGTTTGGTGGGAACACAAATCAATAGATTAGACCCCATTAATAAGGGGGAGGTGGTTTGGACCGTTGCTCCACAGGATTTAGTGATTATCGGCGAGTTTTTGTTGACAGGAAAATTTAATGCGGAGAGAACTGTTGCTTTGGCAGGTTCTTCGGTAAAAGCCCCCAAATATTATACTACCAAAATAGGTGCCGAGATATCTACCTTTTTATATGGTAGTGGTGTTAACGAAGAGAATTTTAGGGTAATCAACGGGGATGTGCTTACAGGGTCTAAAAGCAGCCCTGACGGTAGTTTAGGTTTTTATAATAATACGGTAACGGTAATTCCTGAAGGTGATGACTATGATTTCTTCGGATGGAATAAACCCATTTTCAATAAAGTTTCCAATACCAGAGCATTGACATTCTCGTGGTTACAGCCTAAAAAGAAATATGATTTAAATACGAATACCAATGGTGAGCACAGGGCTTTTGTGGTTACCGGTCAGTATGAGGAGGTGTTTCCTTTGGATATTTATCCAATGCAGTTATTAAAAGCCTGTATGGTTAAGGATTTGGATGAAATGGAGCAATTAGGGCTTTACGAGGTTGCGCCAGAAGATTTTTCTTTGACGGAATTTATATGTATATCTAAGCAACCACACCAGAAGATTATTCGTGAAGGATTGGATTTGTTACAAAAAGAAATAGGATAAAAGATGAGCATAAAAAGTAAAATGCATGAGTTGAAATTAAAGTATCAGGGCAAAAAGATGGCTCCGGCCTTCAATGCCTTTCATACTTTTTTATTCACTCCGGACGAAACCACCCATGCCGGTGGCACTCATGTGAAAGCAGCAGATGATTTAAAGCGAACCATGAACACGGTAATCATGGCATTGATTCCCATATTAGTGTTCTCCATGTTCAATGCAGGCTACCAACATTATTCTGCAATCAATGGTTTTCCATCCAACTTTTCGGTTATGGAACACTTTATTACATGGGATAATTTCTGGATAGGAATCATAAAAGTACTTCCGTTGGTGGTAATTTCTTACGGGATTGGACTTATAGTTGAATTTATCTTTGCGGTAATCAAAGGTCATGAAGTAGAGGAAGGCTATTTGGTTACGGGAATGCTTGTTCCATTGATTGTTCCTGTAGATACGCCATTATGGATGTTAGCGGTAGCTGTTGTTTTCGGTGTTGTTATCGGAAAAGAGGTCTTTGGAGGTACTGGGATGAATATTTTAAATCCCGCTTTGACCATACGGGCATTTTTATTCTTCGCCTATCCTACTTGGATGAGTGGTGACAAGGTTTGGGTACATGAGGCACGGGAGCGTTCAGAACAAATTTTAGCAGGCGCAACCAATGTTGATGCTATTTCCGGTGAAACCATTTTGGGTTATTTGGCCCAGAACAATGGTGCTGCGATGGAAGCAAAATACAGTATCTCGGATATGTTCTTCGGTTTTATTCCCGGTTCTGTAGGAGAAACATCGGCTTTTCTATGCCTTTTAGGAGGTCTCTTTTTAATATTCAGTAAAATTGCTAGCTGGAGAATTATGGTTAGCGCCGTGATAGGCTCATTGGTAATGGGTCTTATCTTTAATCAGGTTGTAGATTTCGGTTGGGTAGGAGAAACAAGTAAGTTCTATGGGCTAATGAGTTTCGATTTTTGGAAACATTTGATTGTAGGCGGACTTGCGTTTGGAATCGTTTACATGGCCACAGACCCTGTTACGGGGTCGCAGACCAATCGTGGGAAATGGATTTATGGTTTCTTTATTGGTTTCATTTCCGTAATGATAAGGGTATTTAATCCAGCTTATCCAGAGGGAGTTTTTCTTGCAATTCTATTAATGAACGTGTTTGCTCCAACGATAGACCATTACGTCATTCAAGGTAATGTCAAGAGAAGAATGAAAAGACTTAAGAATGCAGTTATCCTTCCGTTGGATTCGGACGCAGAGGCTAAAGAACTAAAAGCAGAAACTGTTTAATTATGGCACTAGATACAAATAAGAATAGTTACACCGTAATATTTGCGGCAGTAATGGTTGTAGTAGTAGGTTCTATACTAGCATTCCTTGCATCTGGTCTAAGACCTAACATTCAAGAGAACGAACGTTTTGCGAAACAGCAGAATATTCTCTACGCCATGGGTATAAACGAGAATGGTGATGATGCCGGTAGCGTAAACTTTATCCCTACGGACAAAGTAGAGGGAGAATTTAAAAGTTACATCAAGGAGCAACTCGTAATTGAAGGCGACAAGATTACGGAAAATAACGAGGCTTTTTTAATCGATTTGAAAAAGCAGTTAGCTGCTAAGAAAAAAGGGCAACCTTATAAACTTCCACTTTTCATTGGCGAAAAGGATCAAAAGAACTTTTATATCATTCCAATGTACGGGAAAGGACTATGGGATGCCATCTGGGGTTACATTGCGGTGGATGATACCATGACCGTTCAAGGTGTATACTTTGATCATAAAGGAGAAACGGCAGGATTGGGTGCCAATATTAAAATGCGCTATTTCATGGACGATTTTACGGGAGAAAGCATTTTAGACGGTACCAAGTATGAAGGTATCGCAGTGGCCAAAGGAAATAATGATCCTTTGAACAAAACTAAGGACGATAACGAGGTGGATGCACTTGCAGGCGCTACCATTACCGGTAACGGGGTGGCAGCTATGATCAAAGAGAGCATTGATTTGTATAAGGATTATTTAGAAACGATAAGAGTTAAATAATATGGGATTACTTACAAAAAAAGATGCTGGGTTAATATTGGACCCTTTAGCGGATAACAACCCAATTACCATTCAGGTTCTGGGAATTTGTTCGGCACTCGCGATTACTGCGGAATTGGAAGCCTCCATAGTAATGTCCATTTCGGTAATCTTTGTTATGGGTATCGGAAACTTTGTGATATCCTTAATGAGAGATATTATACCTTCAAAAATTAGAATTATCGTTCAGTTGATCGTAGTGGCGACACTGGTAATTATAGTAGATCAGGTTTTGAAGGCATTTGCTTATGAGCTTAGTAAAACACTTGGAGCCTTTATTGGGCTGATCATTACCAATTGTATAATCATGGGCCGTTTTGAAGCCTTTGCTTTGGCCAATGGTCCTTGGCGTTCTTTCTTGGACGGCATAGGGAATGCTCTTGGTTATGGCGTTATATTGATAATTGTAGGGTTTTTTAGAGAACTTTTAGGTTCAGGCACGCTTTTAGGTTTCCCTGTTTTAGGAGACCCGATCACGAAAACGGGTTTGTATGCTACCGGATATGAGAATAATGGTTTCATGATTATCCCTCCTGCAGCTTTGATAGTGGTAGGTATTATTATTTGGGTACAACGTTCAAGAAACCCAGCTTTAGTAGAAGAAAACTAACCAGATATTTAAAAAGACATTATGTTAGAACATATAGAATTATTCTTTAAATCCATTTTCATTGATAACATGGTTTTCGCCGTGTTCTTGGGAATGTGTTCCTATTTGGCAGTTTCAAAGAAAGTGGCGACTGCGGTAGGACTAGGTGCTGCTGTTATTTTTGTCTTGGCAGTAACCGTTCCTTTAAATTGGTTGTTGGATAAATATCTTTTGCAGGACGGTGCTCTGGTATGGTTAGGAGAGGAGTATGCAGACTATAATCTTAGTTTCTTGTCCTTTATTCTTTTCATAGCTACTATAGCCACTATGGTACAATTAGTGGAAATCGTGGTAGAAAAATTTTCTCCATCACTTTACAATTCATTGGGTATATTTTTACCGCTTATTGCTGTAAACTGTGCCATTTTGGGAGGTTCACTCTTTATGCAGGCAAGAGAAATAGAGACTTTAGGTTTGGCCTTTAATTATGGGGTAAGTTCCGGTATCGGTTGGTTTTTGGCCATTTTGGCAATTGCTGCGATTAGGGAAAAAATTAGATATTCCAACGTACCTGCACCATTAAGGGGTTTGGGAATCACCTTCATTATTACCGGATTAATGGGTATTGGATTTCAAAGTTTCGGTGGTATGCTTACCGGTGGCGGTGATGAGGCTCCGGCAGAGGTAGAGAATACCACGGTACAACAGCTAGAGCAGAAAGAAGTGCTTTCTGATGAAGATGCTGATGAAGTAAAAAAAGAGATTGACGAGAATGAAATTTCGTATAACGACGTAAACAAATAACAATGATTTTAGCTACAAGTACAGGTGGTACAATATTAATTACGGTAGTTGCCTTCTTAATACTATTAATGGTATTGGTGGCACTGCTATTGTTTACCAAAGAAAAATTATCCCCCTCGGGACCCGTGACCATTACCATAAATGGAGAGAAGAAGGTAGAGGTTGCATCAGGTAGTTCTTTGTTAACTACTTTGGGTAATCAAAAGGTATTCTTGCCATCGGCATGCGGTGGGGGTGGTACATGCATTCAATGTGAGTGCCACGTGCTTTCTGGTGGTGGTGAAGCATTACCTACAGAGACACCACACTTCTCTAAACGAGAATTAAATCACGGCGCGCGTTTGGCATGTCAGGTAAAAGTAAAGCAGGATATGGAGATTACTATTCCTGAAGAAGTTTTTGGTATCAAAAAATGGCCAGCCAAAGTAGTGCGTAATTATAACGTTGCATCTTTTATAAAGGAGTTTGTTGTAGAAATTCCAGAAGATATGGGTTATAAGGCTGGTGGATACATACAGATTGAAATTCCGGAATGTGAGGTCAAATTTGCCGATATGGATATTACGGCCCACCCAGAAGAGCATGACACTCCGGATAAGTTTCAAGCAGAGTGGGATAAATTTAATTTGTGGCCTTTGGTTATGAAAAATCCTGAAACGGTTGAAAGAGCATATTCAATGGCCTCTTTTCCCGCAGAAGGAAGAGAGATTATGTTGAACGTTCGTATTGCAACTCCGCCTTGGGACCGTTCTAAGAATGGATGGATGGATGTAAATCCTGGTGTTGCTTCTTCGTATATCTTTGGTTTAAAACCAGGCGATGATGTTACTATATCCGGACCTTACGGAGAATTCTTTATTAATGAGTCCGATGCGGAAATGTTGTATGTAGGTGGTGGTGCCGGTATGGCCCCTATGCGTTCACACCTGTATCATTTGTTCAAAACATTGAAGACAGATAGAAAGGTATCTTATTGGTACGGTGGTCGTTCTAAACGAGAGTTGTTCTATTTAGATCATTTCTATCGTTTGGAGAAGGAGTTTCCGAATTTCAAATTCTACTTAGCATTGTCGGAACCTATGGAAGAAGATAATTGGAAAGTGAAAGAGAATATAGATGCACCGGGAGATGGTTTCGTAGGTTTTATACATAATTGTGTAATTGATAATTATTTAAACCACCACGAATCTCCAGAGGATATCGAACTTTATTTCTGTGGACCGCCATTAATGAACAAAGCTGTTCAAAAAATGGGAGAGGATTTTGGAATTCCGGACGAACATATTCGTTTTGACGATTTCGGAGGATAATCTCAAGAAGAACATAAACATAGAAAAACCGATATTTTATATCGGTTTTTTTGATAAGTAGATAGAAGATGCAGCCATTAAACGAGCAAGAACTACATAACTTGGCCATGAATATCGTGGGAAAAGAACTTGAGGCTGGCGGTTTTGAGTTCTTGGCGGTAAATAGCGAATTGAAGAAGAATCCCCAATTTGTTTGTACTAAAGAAAAACAATTGCATTTTATTGTTGTAAAAAGTATTGAATATCCCGGTGACCCAAAAGATATAGCGTTTTACAAGAGTGACTTGAACAAGATGAGAGACCACGCCCTAAAGTTTGAGGCTAAGACCTATTATGCCGCTGTTGGTTTGGTCAATGCCAAGGATTACAATCTTCCGGTGTATTTGAATGAGGAGTATATAGTTGATTATGATGGTTTAATAGAGATTAAGGAATGAAGGGTTGTCTAAGTGTCTTTTTAGTTTGTTTATTTTTTTCATGTACTAATAAAGAAATAGTTAAAAATCAGGCAATAGGAGAAGCGCTAGGTACCTCTTATAATATCATCTACCTAATGGATGAAGAAGTGGACTATAGAAAAGAAATAGACTCTGTTTTTGCAGTAGTCAATCAATCGTTATCTACCTACATTCCAACATCCGATATTTCAAGAATTAATAAGGGAGAAACGACTATAGAAGTAGACCATATGTTTCGAGAAGTTTTTGAGCTTTCGAAGGAAATATATGAAGCCACGAACGGTTATTTTGACCCAACGGTCGGTAACTTGGTCAATGCATGGGGTTTTGGTCCTGAGGACCAGATAGTAATGGATAGTACTAAGGTGGATAGTTTATTGAAATATGTTGGTTTTAATAAGGTAAACATAACAAATGAAGGTATTATCGAAAAGGAAGATTCCAATATCTATTTCGATTTTAATGCTATTGCCAAAGGTTATGCCATTGACAGAGTAGCAGCTATGCTTAACGACAAGGGAATACAGAATTTTCTAGTAGAAGTAGGGGGCGAAATTGTAGCTAAGGGCACCAATGTGGTAAAGAACAAACAATGGGTGGTAGGTATAGATGACCCAGAGGCTACTGGAGATAGAGAACTGAAACTGTTGATTAATTTGGAAAATAGGGCCTTGGCTTCTTCTGGGAATTATAGAAAGTTTAGGGTAGATAGCCTTACGGGAAGAAAGTTCGTTCACACGATTGATCCTATTACAGGTTATACTAAGGATTCTAATACACTCGGGGTAACCATACTGGCGGAAAATTGCGCCATTGCAGATGCTTATGCTACAGCTTTCATGGCTATGGACCTCGATGAGGCTTTTAAATTAATTTCTTCTAATGATAAGTTAGAGGCATATATCGTCTACTTGGATGATAAGGGTGAGACTAAGGAGTTTTTAACTTCCGGGTTTAAAGAAGTCGTTTCTAAATAATTATTGGTGTTTTCTAACTAAAGGTATTATTTCTTCGCTAGCAAGACGGTATGTATCAATTTCTTTTTCTGTAAGGTTTTCCGAGTAATTAATTTCTTCAACTTTAAATCCTGCGGCCCTCAATTTATCAAAGTAATCTAAACCGTAAATACGTACATGATCGTATTGCCCAAAAATTTTTGCGCGCTCCTTTTTATCGGTGATGGAATCATCTTCAAAAGTTTTCGCTCTTTTTAGATCCTGCGGTATTTGCAGAACACCCCATCCACCTGGCTTTAGTATTCGAAATAATTCCTGCATGGCTTTTGTGTCATCAGGAATATGTTCTAACACATGATTGCAGAGAATTACATCAAAAGAATCGTTCTCAAAGGGCAAATCACAGATATCGGCCTTTACATCTGCCAAAGGAGAGTTTAAATCTGTGGTGGTGTAATCAATATTGGTAAGCTTTTTAAATCTATCATAAAAAGACTGTTCGGGTGCAAAATGAAGCACCTTTAAATGATCACTAAAAAAATTGGTTTCATTCTTTAAATACAACCATAAAAGTCGGTGTCTTTCCAGGGATAGGGTAGAAGGGGAGAGTACATTTTCTCTTGGACTCTCATAGCCATAGGGCAGAAAGCTTCTAAATTTTTTCTCGTCTATGGGGTCCTCATAGGTGTTTCCCTTATAATAAAGTGCAAATAAGGGTCTAAAGAAGTAACTTAACTTTATAAGGAGTGGTCTGGGTATTGCATTTAAAAAATATTTGAAGATTTTTTTCATTCTTCAATTACTATGACTTGAAAGCGGTCTGTCTAAATTCATCTTCTTCATTACTCTCAATCCCTAAGGCTTCGTAAATATATTTAAAGGTGGAGAGTAATTCTGGTTTACCGTTTACGATGGCTACATTGTGTTCAAAATGCGCACTTGGCTTTCCGTCAGCCGTAAGGATGGTCCAGCCATCTTTAAGCTGTTTTATGTTCTTAGTACCCATATTGGTCATTGGTTCAATGGCTACGGTCATTCCTTCTACAAATTTTTTACCGCGTCCGCGTCTTCCGTAATTCGGCATTTCGGGGTCTTCGTGCATTTTTCTTCCTAAACCATGTCCGACCAATTCCCGCACTACATCGTAACCATGGTCCTCCGTAAACTTTTGAATTGCATAACCTACATCACCGACTCGGTTACCTATTTTAAATTCCCGTATACCCACATAAAGGGACTGTTTGGTAATGTCCAATAGTCTTTTAATTTCTTTCGTTACCTCCCCAACTTCAAACGTATACGCATGATCTCCATAAAAATCGTTCATTAAAACACCACAATCTATAGAGATGATATCTCCTTCAACCAAAGGTATATTGTTTGGAATACCGTGAACCACTTGTGCATTTGGACTCATGCACAAAGAATTCGGAAAATCATATAGGCCAAGAAAGCCTGGGACGCCACCATGATCTCGAATAAAAGTTTCGGCTAGAGCGTCTAAATGTAGGGTGCTTACACCTGGTTTCACTTCAGTTGCGAGCATTCCCAACGTCTTTGATACAAGTAGTGCACTTTGGCGCATCAATTCTATTTCCTCGGCAGTTTTTATCTTAATCATAGGTTACAAAGGTAAAGCAATCGGTTCTTTGATTCTAATAGCCGCAAACGTATTGGATTAGATAAGCGATTTACAGGTCATAGTTTCTGGTTGTGGCACTCCTATCATTTTTAAAATGGTAGGGGCGATGTCTCCCAGAACACCATCCTCAATTTCCTTTAAATCTTTATCAATTAAAATCACCGGTACTGGATTGGTAGTGTGTGCAGTATGCGGAGAACCATCAGGATTTATCATTGTTTCGCAATTTCCGTGATCTGCTATAAGTATAGTGGAGTATCCATTGGCCAAACCGGTTTCTATAACCTTTTTAGCACAGGTGTCTACCGCTTCACAAGCTTTTATGGCAGCATCCATTATTCCGGTATGGCCAACCATATCCCCATTGGCAAAGTTCAGACAGACAAAATCTGCTTCCTGCTTTTCTAAATCTGCTACAAGGGCTTCGGTCAATTCATAAGCATTCATTTCCGGTTTTAGGTCATAGGTTGCCACTTTAGGGGAATTGCGAAGAATTCTACTTTCGCCTTCAAAAGGTTCTTCTTGTCCGCCGGAGAAAAAGAAAGTAACATGGGGATATTTCTCCGTCTCGGCTATCCTTATTTGTTTTTTACCGGCCTTGGCCAATACTTCGCCAAGCGTTTCGGTGATGTTATCCTTATTGAAAATAATATGAATACCACTAAAGCTGTCATCATAATTGGTCATGGTAACATAGTATAGCCTTAGTTTTTTGGTACCGTACTCTGGAAAATCATTTTGAGACAACATATTGGTCAGTTCCCTACCTCTATCTGTTCTAAAATTGAAAAAGATGACCACATCATCCTCTGAAATAGTACCATTTTTATCGGCTACCAGTGGTTTAATGAATTCATCGGTGATATCATTAGCGTAGTTGGCTTCTAAACTTTCGATAATATCAGTTGTAGCTTCACCTATGCCCTTTGTGATAACGTCGTAAGCCAGCTTAACTCGTTCCCAACGGTTGTCTCTGTCCATGGCATAATAACGTCCCGTCACGGTAGCAATTTTACCCGTAGTTTTACTCATGTGTTCTTGTAGATCCTTAACATAGGAGGTGCCGGCTTTAGGGTCAACGTCTCTACCGTCCGTAAAGGCATGAACATAGACATCTTTAAGTCCTCTATCATTGGCAGCGGTTAACAAACCCTTAAGATGGTTTATATGTGAATGCACCCCACCATCACTTAATAAACCTAGAAAATGGACCTTCTTATTATTCTGTATAGCATATTCAAAAGCATTGACCAATACCTGCTCGTCTTTTAAGGTATTGTTCTGAACCGCAAGGTTGATGCGTGTTAACTCTTGATAAACGATTCTACCGGCGCCAAGGTTCATATGGCCGACTTCACTATTGCCCATTTGCCCCTCTGGGAGTCCAACATTTAAACCATCTGTACGCAATGCCGCATTTGGATACGTTGTGTACAGTGCATCTATAAAAGGGGTATTGGCGTTGTCGATGGCCGAAACTTTAGGGTCTGGAGAGGTTCCCCAACCATCCAAAATCATTAAAATTACTTTTTTATTCATGTGTTTGTTGCAATATTGAATCCCAAAAATAGTACCATTTAGCTAGTTAAGCGATATTATCCTGCACCTTTTTGTTAAATTCTTAAAGCTTTGGGTGTTAATTCTTTTAACGCCGAAAAAGGTCTTTTGTTAAACTTTAGTTATTTAACTGTTAACGGTGAAACAAAACATAATAAGTAGCGTCTATATTTATATAAACAAAACCTATTCATCAATCTTACCGAAATTTCGGTATTAAATTCATTCATCATGAAAAAAGCAATCCTAACCTTCTCCATGACAGCGATGTTCTTGGGGACTGGCCTATTGGCCAACGAAACGAAGTCCAATGTTCAATTCGCTCAAACGACCAATGTCAAAGGAGTTGAAATCAATTCTTTCTGTAAAGCGGTCATGCAAGGAGATACTGACATGGTAAAACGCATGTTAGAACTTGGAGAAGACATCAACCAAAAATCACTGGGAATGACGCCCGTAATGTTTGCTGCTCGTTACAATAAGGCAGAAGTATTACAATTACTTATAGACAAGGGTGCCAATCTGAAAATTAAGAGTAATCAGGGCTTTTCCGTCAAAAAGTATGCGGAATTATCAAATGCCGTTGATGCTCTAGCGGTACTGGAAACCGCTTTAGGTTCCTGAAAATCCAATCAACCAAATCAATCAAAAAACGAAAAAACCCTTGCTTATACAAGGGTTTTTTAATTTAAATAATAACTCTTATAGTGTTCAGGTAAAAGAGTAATAGCGTTAAAATTCAAATCCGTTGAATGCTCTATGCATAAAAGCATAAACTGCCATAAACAACATTAAGGCACAAAAAACGGAATATACTTTTAAAAGCACGACCAAAAATTCAGGCTTGCAATTTTCAAATGCGCCCAAATACAGGCTTTTAAAGTGTGATAGTGTTCCCATTATAGTTCTATTTCAGTACTAAAACGAATTCAGTACAGGTGTTCTAAATACAAAGCTATAAGTTTAAATCTAGGCGGTAAAATTATTTGGGAGACTCAAATATAGGTAAAATCAATCTTCCTATGTTGTGTTTTAACGTTGATTGGCATAAATTAACGTTTAACGCCCTCCTTGATATTTCTCAATAGCTTCTCTTATCTTTTGTATTCTATTTTCAGGGTCAGGGTGCGTACTTTGGAATTCTGGAACCCTATTTGGACCACCAGCGGCCTTTAAAATTTCCATAACCTTAATCATTTCGTAAGGATCATAACCGGATTGTATCATAAAAAGTACGCCAAGCTCATCACTTTCTAACTCATCGTCTCTACCATTGGTCAACAAGGTGTTTTGACCTATATTACCAACCAGGCCGCCCATGTCCGCGCCAACTGTTGCTCCCATGGTCACGGTCTGCCAAAAACTGCTTTCTGCAATTCTTTCGGCGGAATGCCGCCCGATAACATGTCCTATTTCATGTCCTAGAACCCCGGCTAATTGTGCTTCGGTCAATTGGGAGAACAGTGCGTAGGTAATAAAACACTGTCCACCGGGTAGGGCGAACGCGTTAATGGTCTGGTTATCCGCTAAAAGATGAAAATCGTATTGATAGGGAGTTTCTCGCGCAATACTGTTGTTCACTAATTTTGCTCCAACATTATCCACAAAAGACTGTAATCGCTCATCAGGATAAAGGCCCCCATGTTGCTGTGCCATTTCCGGAGCACTTTGTAGTCCAATGGCAATCTCTTGTTCCGCAGACATATTTATAGTCTGGGTCCTACCTGTGTATGGGTTTTCTTCTTTGTTGTTACATTTTTGAATAAATGCAAAAGCGACAATTGCTAATCCTATAAATATTCGGATTTTCCAACTTCCTCTTCTCATGATGTGTTATTAGTGTTCGTAATGCGAACCCTAATATACAAAAGAGTTATAGAAGGGCTCTGTTGATGTCTAAAATATTGTTTTGTATATAATTCTTCAAAAAGCCGATGGTAAAGTGTTCAGCCCCAAGAAATTCTTCTTTTTGTAGCAATTGTACGATATTCTTACTTCGAAAAGCCTCTAGCATGGGTTTGGACAAGGGTGCATAGCTATAATGCCAGGGCTCATATTTAAACCCCCTTCGTTTTGGACTGTCGGTATAGACAAGATAATAGCCATACTCGTTTGCATTCTCATCCATCCAAGTTTTAAAATCCTCGAAAGGTCCTCCAGATTCAAACTTTTCGGGAACGAGAACATCACCTTTGGTCTTTCTATACCCATTTATGATATCAATATCGGTTCCCCAATGGTGACGACTGGTACCGGGGATAGTGGAATACGCTATAATCTTATCAATAGCAGCCAATGGTTGCATACCTTTCTCCTCGGTATAATTGAGATATTTACGTTCAAAAATGGCTTCTTGCCTGTAAAAGTTACGATAGCTAGAGACTATTTTTAAATCTATACCATCAAGATAAGCAGCTTTTTTCATCTTTACGAAAGCATCATGTGCTTCTTCTCTAAGATTGATGCCTTCACCGAACAAATCAATATCTACTTTACCCATAAGCTCAAGTATGGAATAGGTAACATGCTGCGATAGCGCTAAATTTGGAATAATTGAAAGGGCAATGCCTGCAGTTCCACTTTTTTTAATGAATGATCTCCTTTGCATATTGTAATTATTTTATGTCGGGTAAAATTACCAACTGAAAACAGTAGATATTGATTTAAAATTAAACAATTAATCTGTGCCGTATATCCAATTCACTTAAATCTTAATTAGTTTTCTTGGTACGTTGTCAAATATAAATATCCTTGATGCTTTTTCTTAATATCATTCAAGGTTATAATATAAAAGTAGATTCCCGAAGCTAATCCTTTGTTTCTGGAGAAAACATTGGAAACGTTAGAGATTCCGTCAAAGGAATTATCATAACCCCGTTTGTAATATACCAGTACACCGTATCTATTAAAAATTTGTAAGGTATTGTTCGGTGAGTTTTCTATGCCTTCAATCACTAGAAAATCGTTAGTTCCGTCACCGTTAGGGGTCATATAATAATTATCCGGTTCAACATTATCCAAAGTCTCTAATAAGTCGTTATTTCCACCAATCGTTAACACTTCGTATTGGTTAGGTATAAATTCTTCCGAAGTAACCGTTCCGTTTTCCAAATCACCTTCCACGCTTGTATTTCCTAAATTTTCCCATCTTTTTTCGGCAATGCTCCATCCTACTACTTTCAGGTCTTCGATGAATTCAGCAAGTAGACTAACAAAACTTTGATTATCCCACGATAAGGTGACTTTGGATGGAACCTCACCGTCGAGATGCCAAAATTCATAATTGCTTACCGAAAGAAATTCATCTTCAATGGCGCTAGTATCAAAAGAGGTTTCGAAATAAACGGGAGTATTGGGGTCTTCGTAAAAATAGGCACTCTTGGCGTAGTCGTTAATTGTATTTGAGTCAAGGGTCAACGGTCTGAGTCTATCGTCGATTCCCACCGGAAAGGTAAACGATTCCTTCCCTTGAATGTAGGCGTATCCGTCTACTTTTGTGCTATTAGATCCGCCAGTATAAAAGGAGTCGGATAAAAAACTTATGTTCGTTTCGGATGCAGCCCTTGGTGTAAAAATGGTACCTACTATAAAATTTAGGTTATTAAGAACACCCATAGTATTTTCCAAGTAAAAGCCATTGTCCACTGCAATTTCTGTGTCGTAAAACACCGGATTAGACGTTCCGGAGAGTGTAATGCTATTATCCGTATTGTAGAAACCGACCAGACCTCGGGTTTGGTTAAAGGCACCGTCGTTGATAACATCCATATGAAAACCGACCAAACCTGTGTCATGTATTTGAATAGTACCGTAGTTGTGAACGGCATCTTGTCCATACATCACGATGGTGAGTAAAAATGAGAAAATTTTAAAGCTAATTTTCATATTCGTTTATAAATCTAAAATCGTAAACATAAATTCTGAATCAAACCGTGATCTATCTGTTCCGCCGTTATCATTATCGCCAATGATTACTTCAAAGGTCGTCGCTGTCTGATTATTGTATGATATGCCAGGGTCATCGTTTCCGACACCTCCTCTTCCGGGCTGCGTCAATTGAATGATATAATCAGCATCAGATACGGCGCTAGCAGGTAGTGTTATTCTATATCGTCCGGTGCTTATTCTTGTTGAAGTTACACCAAGTGTGGCGCGGGTAACACCGCCACCTGAATTAATTTTTCCAAATGCTTTTATAGGACTTTCATAAAAAGCACCTCCATTCGCCCCCACTGAAATACTGTTGTTGGTTTCGGCGGCTATTACATTGGCGGTTTGAGTGACGGTAGCTTCATTAGAATAACTAATAACACCAGTTGACGTGTCCTGAGATAGCAAAGTAGTTGTTTCATTAATATTTACAGGTGTAATACCAGCTTCCGAAATAGTGGCAATTCTATTACCGGAAATAGTATTAGTTATACTAACATCATCGTCCGTTGTGATGGTTCCCAACTGTGTATCGACATATGTTTTGACCGCAAGTTCTGTTGGGAAAAGGGTGTTGGTACCGTCCGCCAGGGTAACGTCGGTGGACTTGTTGGCACTGTCCTCTTTTAAAGCGATGGCCGCGTCGGCATCACTTTCATTTAAATCTACATCGGCTTGCACCGCTGCGATGGCCGCATCGGCATCGGATTCGTTTAAATCCACATCTGCCTGTACCGCTGCGATGGCCGCGGAATCGTCGAGAGCGGAGATATCCGCGGATAACGTGGTTCCACTTTCGGTAACGTTCAGGTTGGTACCGTCGAAGGTGACCGCCGAGATATCGTCGTCCGTTGTGATGGTTCCCACTTGGGTATCGACATAGGTTTTGACCGCGAGTTCTGTAGGGAAAAGGGTGTTGGTACCGTCCGCTAGGGTAACGTCGGTGGACTTGTTGGCACTGTCCTCTTTAAGGGCGATGGCCGCATCGGCGTCACTTTCGTTTAAATCTACATCTGCCTGTACTGCCGCAATGGCCGCGTCGGCATCACTTTCGTTTGCATCGACATCGGCTTGTACGGCAGCGATAGCTGCGGAATCATCGAGAGCGGAGATGTCCGCCGATAACGTGGTTCCACTTTCGGTAACGTTCAGGTTGGTACCGTCGAAGGTGACCGCCGAGATATCGTCGTCCGTTGTGATAGTTCCCACTTGGGTATCGACATAGGTTTTGACCGCAAGTTCGGTAGGGAAAAGGGTATTGGTCCCGTCCGCCAGATTAACGTCGGTGGACTTGTTGGCACTGTCCTCTTTAAGGGCGATGGCCGCATCGGCATCGGATTCATTTAAATCCACATCTGCCTGTACTGCCGCAATGGCTGCGTCAGCATCACTTTCGTTTGCATCGACATCCGCTTGTACTGCGGCGATAGCTGCGGAGTCATCGAGAGCGGAGATGTCCGCCGATAACGTGGTTCCACTTTCGGTGACGTTCAGGTTGGTACCGTCAAAGGTGACCGCCGAGATATCGTCGTCCGTTGTGATGGTCCCCACTTGGGTATCGACATAGGTTTTGACCGCGAGTTCCGTAGGGAAAAGAGTATTGGTACCGTCCGCCAGGGTCACGTCGGTGGACTTGTTGGCACTGTCTTCTTTCAAAGCGATGGCTGCATCCGCGTCACTTTCATTTAAATCTACATCAGCTTGTACCGTTGCAATGGCTGCATCAGCATCGGATTCGTTCAAATCTACATCGGCTTGTACGGCAGCGATAGCTGCGGAATCGTCGAGAGCGGAGATATCCGCCGACAATGTGGTTCCACTTTCGGTAACGTTCAGGTTGGTACCGTCAAAGGTGACCGCGGAGATATCGTCGTCCGTTGTGATAGTTCCCACTTGGGTATCGACATAGGTCTTGACCGCGAGTTCCGTAGGGAAGAGGGTGTTGGTACCGTCCGCCAGGGTGACGTCGGTGGACTTGTTGGCACTGTCCTCTTTAAGGGCGATGGCCGCATCGGCATCGGATTCATTAGCATCTACATCCGCCTGTACGGCAGCAATGGCTGTATCGGCGTCAGATTCGTTAGCATCAACATCGGCCTGTACCGCTGTAATAGCTGCATCGGCATCGGATTCATTTAAATCCACATCCGCCTGTACTGCCGCAATGGCTGCAGAATTGTCAAGAGCGGAGATATCCGCGGATAAGGTGGTTCCACTTTCGGTAACGTTCAGGTTGGTACCGTCAAAGGTGACCGCGGAGATATCGTCGTCCGTTGTGATAGTTCCCACTTGGGTATCGACATAGGTCTTGACCGCGAGTTCTGTAGGGAAAAGGGTGTTGGTACCGTCCGCTAGGGTAACGTCGGTGGACTTGTTGGCACTGTCCTCTTTTAAAGCGATGGCCGCATCCGCATCGGATTCGTTCAGGTCCACATCAGCTTGCACCGCTGCAATGGTCGCATCGGTGTCACTTTCATTTGAATCCACATCCGCTTGCACCGCTGCGATGGCCGCGTCAGCGTCACTTTCGTTAGTATCCACATCCGCTTGAACGGCCGCAATGGCTGCGGAATCATCAAGAGCGGAGATATCCGCGGATAAGGTGGTTCCACTTTCGGTAACGTTCAGGTTGGTACCGTCAAAGGTGACCGCGGAGATATCGTCGTCCGTGGTGATGGTTCCCACCTGTGTATCGACATAGGTTTTGACCGCAAGTTCCGTAGGGAAAAGGGTATTGGTACCGTCCGCCAGGGTCACGTCGGTGGACTTGTTGGCACTGTCTTCTTTTAAAGCGATGGCTGCATCCGCGTCACTTTCATTTAAATCTACATCAGCTTGTACCGTTGCAATGGCTGCATCAGCATCGGATTCGTTCAAATCTACATCGGCTTGTACTGCCGCAATAGCTGCATCGGCATCACTTTCATTTAAATCTACATCGGCTTGCACCGCTGCGATGGCCGCATCGGCATCGGATTCGTTCAGGTCCACATCTGCCTGTACCGCGGCGATAGCTGCGGAGTCATCGAGAGCGGAGATATCCGCGGATAACGTGGTTCCACTTTCGGTAACGTTCAGGTTGGTACCGTCAAAGGTGACCGCGGAGATATCGTCGTCCGTTGTGATGGTTCCCACCTGTGTATCGACATAGGTTTTGACCGCGAGTTCCGTAGGGAAAAGGGTATTGGTACCGTCCGCCAGGGTGACGTCGGTGGACTTGTTGGCACTGTCCTCTTTAAGGGCGATGGCCGCATCGGCATCGGATTCATTAGCATCTACATCCGCCTGTACGGCAGCAATGGCCGCATCGGCATCGGATTCGTTAGTATCTACATCGGCCTGTACCGCTGCGATGGCTGCATCGGCGTCACTTTCGTTTGAATCCACATCGGCCTGTACCGCTGCAATGGCCGCATCCGCATCACTTTCGTTTGAATCCACATCCGCCTGTACGGCAGCGATAGCTGCGGAATCATCGAGAGCGGAAATATCCGCCGATAACGTGGTTCCGCTTTCGGTAACGTTCAGGTTGGTACCGTCAAAGGTGACCGCGGAGATATCGTCGTCCGTGGTGATGGTTCCTACCTGTGTATCGACATAGGTTTTGACCGCAAGTTCTGTAGGGAAAAGGGTATTGGTACCGTCCGCCAGGGTAACGTCGGTGGACTTGTTGGCACTGTCCTCTTTAAGGGCGATGGCCGCGTCGGCATCACTTTCGTTAGCATCGACATCCGCTTGTACGGCCGCAATGGCTGCGGAATCGTCGAGAGCGGAGATATCCGCCGACAATGTGGTTCCACTTTCGGTAACGTTCAGGTTGGTACCGTCAAAGGTGACCGCGGAGATATCGTCGTCCGTTGTGATGGTTGCCACTTGGGTATCGACATAGGTTTTAACCGCGAGTTCCGTAGGGAAGAGGGTGTTGGTACCGTCCGCCAGGGTGACGTCGGTGGACTTGTTGGCACTGTCCTCTTTAAGGGCGATGGCCGCATCGGCATCGGATTCATTAGCATCTACATCCGCCTGTACGGCAGCAATGGCTGTATCGGCGTCAGATTCGTTAGCATCAACATCGGCCTGTACCGCTGTAATAGCTGCATCGGCATCGGATTCATTTAAATCCACATCCGCCTGTACTGCCGCAATGGCTGCGGAATTGTCATAACCAGAAAGATTTATACTAGTACCATCCGGATCTCCGGATAGCGTGATGATATCGCTTGAAAATTGTAAATCTTGAATTTCATTCCCAGCATCCGCATCGGCATCGTTCACATTCAAGGTTATTGTATTTCCATCATCAATAGTAATATTTCCGGCTGTTCCATCCGTACTTAAGTTTTGAATATTAGCACTAGCGTTAATAATTGTTTCCTCACCAGACTCATTAGTGTAGGTATAGGTTCCATCTAAATTATCAACTAAGGTTGAAGGCGTTTCTGGTGCTCCATTGAACGTTAATTCTTCCCCTGAACCATCGCTAAGCGTTATGGTACCATCACCATTGTCTGTAAAAGAAAAGCCACTTGCCCCCGTTTCCTCACAAAGATTTTCCCACTCCGAACCATTGTAAAAGTGAACACATTGTGTATCAAAATTATAAGTAATAGCACCACGTAAGGGGGTAAGGCTTAACATTTCTGAATTACTTAGTCTTGTCAAGACTAAAGCCTTATTACTGCTTTCTAATTCTACGATAGAGCTAGAATCAATAGTATTAGGATTACTACCTATTTTAACTTGTGCGGCGATAAACTGAACACTAAAGAGAACAACTATTAACCAAAACTGTTTTTTGCGCATTGAAGTAAGATTTTAGGGGGATTAATCTTCGCGTGTAAAAATAACCCACAAATAAAGGGTTTGCAGATAATTGTTGTCAACGTAGGTAAAGTTGTTGTGAATTGCATATACGGGCCTGAAGCCTAAATTTAAAAGGTGTCTGGACCGTTAAAAACATGAAATTGAGCTGCTAATAGCAGCCGACAGTAATGGGTTGTCCAGATAGAAAGATAATAGGGTTAGGACAAAGAAATTATAGTACAATTATCTGGCCAAGTAAAGAAAACCTTGATAGTTTAAATCTAAATCCGCCATGTAAACGGTATAGAAATAGACCCCTACTGGCAGTCCGTCTTCCTTGTTAAAAATGAAATCCCCAACGTTCGCAACACCTACAAATTCATCCCTGTAATTTGCTTTTTCAAAAACCTTAAGCCCGTACCGGTCGTAAATTTGCACGAGATTATTGGGGGAATCCTCAAGTTCTGGAATAAAAAAGGAATCGTTGATGCCATCGCCGTTTACAGAAACAAAATAATTATCCAAACTCAACACCTCCATGGAAAGCGGTTCAAAAGGTTCTTTTGATATGCCGAGTGTAATAATTTCATAATCGTCGGGCACGAAAGAATCTGAGGTCACAAAACCCTCTTCCAAGGTTCCTGCCACAGGATTTGCACCTAGATTTTCCCAGCGGCTTCCTGCTTTACTCCAACCCGCGACCACCACTTTGGTAGCCTCTTCCGTAAGGTTTCCGATACCGCTTCGCACATTCCAACTAAGGCTTATGGTAGATGGTACACTGCTCTCTAAACGCCAAAATTCCAACGGACTGACAAAAGCCAAATCCAATGCGAGTTCCGCCGTGTCAAAACTACCGCTAAGTGTACTTGGGGTGCTTGGGTTTTCAAAGAAATAGGCACATCTGGAAAACGGGTTTTCCGTTTCGGAACTTACGATTAAGGGCCTTAAAAATTCCGCATCGCCTACGGGAAAGGTAAAATTCTGTTGGTTGGTGATGGCAGCATAGCCATCTATTTTGCTACTATTGCCTTCCCCATTATAAAAACCGTTTTGCAGAAAATTAAAGTTGCTATTCGCTTCGTTTCTTGGGGTTTGAATATCTCCCAGTATAAAATTGGTGTTGTTGCTATTATCTATACCAAGTTCCAGAAATAGACCCAGTTCCGTAGCAATTTCGATATCGTAGAACTGTGGCACAACATTTCCTTGAATTGCCAGATTGGATGGACTATAAAAGCCTACCAGTCCCAGGTTATTGTCAAAAGGCGCTTCGTTGATCAAGTTGGTATGGAAACCGATAGTACCTTCCTCATGAATACGCAAGTTTCCACCATTGAAGAGCGCCGTTTGAGCATTGGCCCAAATAGAAAGTAGCAACAGCGGTATGTACAACGTATATTTCATTACTCGTTGTTGTTTTTGGTTTGTAACAGTTGCTTAATTAGGTCCATATCCTTTTCTAAGCGTTGTAGCTTTTGCGCTAAGGCTTCTTTTTCCGCAGCTAATGCTTCAATCTTTTTCTCCTGTTCTATAGTATGCAGAAAGAGTTCCTCTATTTTTTCTAGGTTTTGGAGGTTGGATTGACTTAGGCTCCAAAAACCATTTTTTTTCGCTTGAGCGGCTGAAGTTACTCCTGGTAAATGATGATGCTTCTTTAAAAAATCTTCAATTTCTTTTAAAGTTTTGAATTTATAATCTTCTTTAATTGTAGAATAGCCAGCGAAATACTCTTGGAATACGTAGTCTGGAACTGCTTGGTGAGTGCCAGTAAAATTGACATCGCCATTAACTTGTAAAGCTCCGTTCGCAGTTAAAGCTCCACTCGTTAAAGTTCCTGTTGTTTGAATATTCTGATTAACAAAATTGGGATTTATTTTAGAACCGTCAATGGCTGCAGCAGAATTTATATCTGCATTAGTAATACTGTCATCTTCTATTTCGTCAGATGAAACAGCATCAGATTGAATTTCACCAGCACCAATTGCATTCGGGCCAATATCTCCCTGAGTTATTGAATTATTGGCGATGTTTCCTGATGGTCCACCTGAAATTTCAGATACTGAGAGGTCGAAACCGATTCCATTCGGTGCTATCGTTACAGAAGCATCACTAGATATTATGGTCTGTAGTTCATTGGTGTCGCTGGTGTCCCCGTCCGCAGTTTCCGATGCGAGTATCGCTGCCGCGAGTTCCACGTCGGTCGTCAGTTCACCAAGGTCTGCGGTCACGTTGTTGCCGCCCTCGATGTTGATTGCAAGGTCCGACCCTGTGAGTATTGCGCTTTCCAGGTTCTGGTTGTCCGTTCCACCTCCTGCTACGGTTAGCTCGTAATTGTTTCCAACGGGAGTTACGGTGACCGAAGCATCCGGCGAAGTAATGGTCTGTAGTTCATTGGTGTCGCTGGTGTCCCCGTCCGCAGTTTCCGATGCGAGTATCGCTGCCGCGAGTTCCACGTCGGTCGTCAGTTCACCAAGGTCTGCGGTCACGTTGTTGCCGCCCTCGATGTTGATTGCAAGGTCCGACCCTGTGAGTATTGCGCTTTCCAGGTTCTGGTCGTCAGAACCTCCGACCACAGAAAGGTCAAAGTCGTCGCCATTGGGAGTAACCGTTACTGAGTTGTCCGTAGAAGTTATAGTCTGAATCTCGTTGGTGTCGCTCGTGTCGCCATCTGCCGTATCGGAGACCAAAATTGCCGCTACCAGTTCTGCATCGGTGGCGAAGGTGGGGTCGAGATCAATACCTGTAGCACCTGTCACCGGGTTGGTCAAGTTGAGGGTGGTTCCTGTCAAAGAAATATCCGAAAGTTCGTTTTCTGGGTCTGCGTCCGCGTCATCGGTAACTAAGGCGGCCAGTTCTGTCTCTGTTACAAAAGTTAGGTCTAGGTCAATAGTACCATCAAATCCACCAATTGAACCAGTAAAATTAATTTCTGTTCCAGTAAGAAATACGTTTGTGATGACGCCGTCTGCTCCTCCAGCGGCATTAATATCCGTAATCCTGCCCTCCACATAAGCTCTTGTCGCTGCATCTTGCGGTAAGGTAGGGTCTAATAAATCATTAATTTGGCTATTACCAGCACTGTTTCCGGCGTTTAATACGTTCGCTAGATTTGGAGTTACTGCATTCAGCAGTGCCGCATCGATTCCTGTTAAGTGTCCCTCCACATCAGGTGAGTTAGGGGTGTAGTTTGAAGGAGTAGCCGCAACAGTAACCTCGCCGGCCGTTTGATTATTTAAAAAAGGTGTTAAGTCAATGGGTGTGCCGCCATCTACAAGTGTCAATAGATTGCCCGGTTGTTCCAGTGTTAATTGCTGACTGTCGGTTCCACCGCCAAGTGTGCCCAGTGGTATAGTACCACTAAAGCCAGGAGCAGTTCCCGTAACTATCAAATCGGTACCTGTAAGTTCCATATTGGTAATTACACCATCGGCTGCGCCACCGCCACCTAATCCCGCCAGACTAACCGTTCCGGTAAAACCACCGGGCGAGCTAGTGAACTCTAAATCGGTACCCGCGAGTTCTACATTCGTAAGTGCGCCATCTGCTGCGCCACCACCTAGTCCTGCAAGGCTTACAGAGCCGTTAAAACCACCGTTGGCACCGGTAAAATTTAAATCGGTTCCTGCGAGGGCCACATTGGTAACAACACCATCCGTTGCTCCACCGCCTAAAATTGGGGTCAAATCTACTCCGGTTCCCCCAGAAATATTTATTGTATTCCCTGTAAGACTCAAATTTTGATTATCAGTATTGACCGTACCCGCTGGCAAGTCAACAAATCCTCCATCCGTCAAGGATATTCTGTTTCCTGCGATACTTAGTTGTTGATCGTCCGTATCTACGGTGCCCGGGGGTAAATCCACGGCTCCTCCGTTGGTAAGGGAAATTCTATTACCTACAATACTGAGTTGTTGATCATCGGTATTGTCTAAAAATCCATTTAAGTTTACCGTATTACCCCTCTCAATCTCCAAGATGTTACCTGTTAAGTTTAAATTCTGATTATCCGTACCGGAATTATTCAAAGGGCTAAGATCTAGCGTAGTTTCGATACCGGATTCCGTTAAGATGAGATTGTTTCCTTCTAACCGGACATCGGTCAAAGTCTCGTTTTGGTCGTCGGTATCCGAGTCTTCCAAAATATGAGTAGCAAACGTCACGGTATTGTCATTGATGTTATTTTGTATTGCGTCGGTCAAAGTTAGGGGGTCTGCAACAGTCCCTGCACCTGTAATGGTGATTTCATCACCCGTAGCGCCCTGTAGCCCTGAGGCATCTCGCCAAAGGACAATACCATTTTCGTCCGAGGTCATTACTTGGTTTGGAATGGTGTTGGCCATATCTGTAGTTTGCACACTACCATCCCTTATTTCTGAGCTGCCCACGGAATTGTCTCGCAATTCATTAGAGCTCACCGAGTCGTCCCCCAACTTGCTTTCTCCGATGGAGTTATCCTGTATATCATCCCCGTTAATACCACCATCTATAATATTTTCACTTCTAATACTGTTGGGCGCAACCTCTAGGTTTATAGTGTTGCCATTGTCAACAATACTAATGGTTGTGTTGATATTTTCAATAGGATCATTGGTTAGGTTAAAGCTAACCGCATCGCACAGATTCACCCATTGGGAACCATCAAAATAATGTAAGCACTCCGTATCCGTATTATAGACCACCCCACCTCTTTGTGGAGCTATGGCTTCCATTTTTAATGTACTAACTCTAGAAATAACCAACACCCGGGAAGAACTCTCCAGTTCCAAAAGAGAAGTGGAATCTATGTTCTGCGGATTATCTCCTATTTTTATTTGTCCGGATACGGTAAAAATACCGAATATCGTAAGGAGGGCGATGAGGACTATTGATTTCATACTTAGTGTTTTAAAGCTGTTAAGATAAAGGGGGAAACAAAAATAGGATTATCCCAATATTAACCTAAGTTTAATGGTCAAAAATTACGATCTTTAGGATAAAGTGAAGGCAAATCTCGTTAAAAAGAAATGGGAGTTGGAGGCTTGTCTAGAAATGAGCTCAGACAGCCGCCATGAGGTCCTTCTACTAGAAATTAACAAAAGTTTATTGGTAGTGGTTTTTTTTAAACGGGTACAAGTGTTTTCTTTATATACTGTTTCATGGAACATTCCATGATAAAAGTCTTTAATACCGACTATTATGATTAAAAATTTACTTAGCGCTGCGCTACTATTTTTTACGGCAATATCTTTTTCACAAGACGATGATCGGCGTATTTTAATGGGTCAGGTTATTTATAAGAACGTTAATGTTGCCAATGAGTATGTTATAAATTCAACCACGGAAAAGGCTACGATAACCAACGATGATGGTGAATTTTCCATAAAAGTGAAAGTGGGTGACGATTTGGTATTTACTGCGGTAAATTTCCAATATAAATTAGTGAAAATAACCCCTGAGATTTTAGCGAACAACAGGTTAGTAGTTTCTGTTAACGAAAAGGTTACCGAATTGGATGAGGTGGTGCTAACACCAGAAGACCAAGAACGCTACTTACAAGTGAAGAATGAGGAATTTAAGGAGTATGAATATGAAGTGGACCGTGGTACGGAGGTTGAGAACGTAGCGCTCTCCCAATCGGAAAGGGGAATGCAGGACGGCATTAATTTTGTCAATATTTTCAGGGCAATTTTTAAGTCCAAGGAAATTGACCCAGAAGTAAAACCTATGTTGGCCAGTGAGGTATTACGCCAAGTATATGACGATCAATTTTTTGTCATGGATTTGAACATACCACAAGACAAAATTGACGCATTTTTACTGTATTGTGACCCTAAAATGCCCGCAAGATCCTTATTGAAAAAAGAAAACGAGTTTCAATTAATCGATTCCCTGGTGAATCTCAGCAAATCTTTCCTGGCGTCATTGAATGAGGAGTAAAATCTTTATATGCTGTTGTACATTGCCTATACTTTCCTTGGCTCAGATTGATAATGCCAAGGATTTAGATGGGAGGGTAACTAGTAGGGACGGAGATGTAGCTGCAACCCATGTTTTGAATACCACTACGCAAAGGGCAACGATTACGGACCTAAATGGTTTTTTTGATATACCCGTGCGCCTTAACGATACCCTTATATTTTCTGCCGTTCAGTTTAAAAAAAAACAAATCGTAATAACGCAGTCCATTTACGATAGTAAAATGCTTGTAGTGCCTTTGGAAGACGAGCTTACGGAGTTAGAAGAGGTTGTGGTTACGCCTTACAATCTTTCGGGAGATATCACCAAAGATTTGCTTTCTTTAGAAATAGAGCCTGTGGTAACGGCCTCCACATTAAATTTACCTAATGCTTATGTTCGTGTACCCACAAAGGCGGAGCGGGAATTATATGAGGCTACCTCTGGCGGAGGGCTGATTCCTGTAACACCCATTTTAAACGCGATATCCGGAAGGACTAAAATGCTGAAAAAACGTTTGGCCCGCAATAAATTATATGATCGGACCTTGCGGGTAAGAGAGTTCTATGCAGATTCCCTTTATCGAACAAAGCTTTATATACCTGAGGCCAACACGGACGACTTTTTCTATTTCTGTGAAATCGATCCTTCTTTTCAATCCATTGTAGATACGCACGATTTATTTAAAATATGGGAATTTTTGGAAAGAAAAAGCATCGTATACCTAGAAAACAATGATATTGACTAATTCATTTTTTGGCATATCGTTTGCTTATTTTTATAAAAACAACAATATGGGCTATTTAAGGAAAGGACTTTTACTTTTAATACTACCGCTTTTTGCATTTACGATAGCACATAAATTTTATATCAGTGTAACGCACGTGGGCTACTCTGAAAAAGATGATGCCTTACAGGTTACTACAAGGGTTTTTATAGATGATATGAACAGTGTGCTTAACGAGCGTTACGATATTAGTTCTAAACTAGGTACCGATGAAGCGTCTAAGGCGGATAATGCGTATTTTGAAAAGTATTTGCGTACCAAATTCGTTATTGAGATCAATGGAAAGCCAGTACGGTACACCATGATCGGTAAAGAGTATGATACGGACATGATCGTTTGTTATCTGGAAGTTCCAGAAATTGATTTACCCACCGTTAAGACTGTTGCTATTACGAACGAAATGCTAACCGACCTTTTCGATGAGCAACAGAATGTGTTGCATATTAAAATAAAGGAAAAAAAAAAGAGCTTCGTCTTGCTTAAATCTGATGCTAAAGGAATGTTAAACTTGTAACATTCTCCTCGGAAATCCTTTAAAAAACTTTATTTTCCCCCGACTAAAAATGGAATAGAAAATGATAAGATTCAAGTACACTTTTGCCTCGGTTTTATTTTTATTTGCTGCGATTTCCTTTGCACAGGAAGAAGAAAAGCAAGACAAAGAGCCAGGTCATTACAATCAGAGTAAATTCAAGCAACTTTACGAAGAGTTTTCAACGCCCAACACCTATCGCTCCGCTTCCGGGGCACCTGGTCCCGATTACTATCAGCAGCAGGCAGATTACGTGATGGACATTCGTTTAGACGATAAGAATGCCAAAATATATGGGGAAGAGACTATAACGTATACGAATAATTCTCCCGATAATCTGGAGTATCTTTGGGTGCAGTTAGACCAAAACGTTAGGGCTAAAGACTCCAAAGCACCCTTGCGTAATGGTGGCGGGGTACCTATTGCAGAAGGTCCAAGTGGCTTTGCCGCAAAATACTTGACCGAACCTTTTGATGGGGGTTTTAATATAGAACACGTAAAGGATGCCAATGGTAGAGCCCTTTCGCACACCATCAATTTTACTATGATGAGGATAAATATGCCAAAAGCGCTGAAGAGCGGAGAGCAGTACACCTTCTCTATTAAATGGAATTATAACATACCCGATCATACTGTGAACAGGGCACGCTCTGGTTATGAGTATTTTCCAAAAGATGGAAATAGAGCCTATGTCATTGCACAGTTTTTTCCTAGAATGGCCGTTTACAGCGATGTAGAAGGATGGCAGAATCATCAGTTTTGGGGAAGTGGAGAGTTTGCATTGCCTTTCGGGGACTATGAAGTGAACATTACCGTTCCTGCAGACCACGTTTTAGATGGTACAGGTGTTCTTCAAAATAGAAAAGAGGTCTATTCCAAAGAGATGATGAGGCGTTATGAGATGGCTAAGAAGTCTTATGATAAACCTGTAATCATTGTTTCCCAAGCGGAAGCCGAAGCAGCCGAAAAGTTTTTTTCCGATAAAACGAAGACTTGGAAATTAAAGGCCGAAAACGTCAGGGATTTTGGATTTGCCACTTCAAGAAAGTTTATTTGGGATATGCAGGCCGTCAAATTAGGGAATAGGGATGTCATGGCCGTATCTATGTACCCTAAAGAAGGTAATCCCCTTTGGGAGGAATATTCTACCAAAGCGGTAGCCCATACCTTAAAATCCTATTCCGCACATACTTTTGATTATCCTTATTCAAAGGCCATATCCGTACATGCAAAGAATCAGGGTATGGAATATCCTATGATTTGCTGGAATTACGGAAGACCAAATGAAGATGGAAGCTATTCGGACCGAGTAAAATATGGTATGATCAGTGTAATCATACACGAGGTTGGTCATAACTTTTTTCCAATGATCGTCAATTCCGATGAGCGTCAATGGGGTTGGATGGACGAAGGTTTGGATACCTTTATGCAGTATATGGCAGAGCAGGAATTCGGAGAAGCATTTCCGGAGGCAATCGCGCCAAATAGTGCTTACCCATCTAGAAGAGGGGCTCCGGCAAAGATAGTCCCGTATATGAGTGGTGACCAAAGTACGATTTCCCCGATTATGTCCAATCCTGAAAACGTATATCAGCTGGGTCCTAATGCTTACGGAAAACCGGCTACGGCCTTAAACATTCTTCGCGAAACGGTCATGGGCAGAGAACTTTTTGATCATGCGTTTAAAACCTATTCCAAACGTTGGATGTTTAAACACCCTACCCCGGAAGATTTCTTTAGAACTATGGAAGATGCCTCTGCCGTAGATTTGGACTGGTATTGGAGAGGATGGTTTTATACTACGGATTATGTGGATATAGGCGTAAAGGGTATTAAGAAGTACTACGTGAGCGATAAACCCAATAAAAAAATGCAGGAGTACATGGCTGCAAGGAACCTTACTGAAGCAGATTTAAGACCCTTGGTTTATTTAGCTGATGCGGAGGGTGATGATGCAGATCCTGAATTGAAAGGTAAGTTACCTTCTGAAAGTTCTACGACTCTTAAAGAGTTTATGATGGATAATATGACGGAGGCCGAGAGAGCTGCTGTCAAAGAACCCAAATATTTTTACGAGGTTACTTATGACAAGCCCGGTGGTATTCCCATGCCTTTAATCGTAGAGTATACCTATGCGGACGGTACTACGAAATATATAACCTATCCCGCAGAAATTTGGAGAAAAAACGATAAAGAAGTTAGTATTGTTATGGCATCCGAAAAAGAATTGAAGGGAATCGTGGTAGATCCAAAACTGGAAACCGCGGATATCGATACTACTAATAACTCTTGGCCTAAGAAAGAAGAGCAGAACGACTTTGATAAGTTCAAGGAGAATATTAAAGGAAAATAAATTCCATTTTTTCACTAAAAGCCTCGTTAATTCAACGGGGCTTTTTTAGTTAGCATCTAAACTTGTTTATATTTGTAGTATGATAGCGACCCATTTTTTGTTCATCAGCGGTGGTGAGATTTTCTTTATCATGTTCATAGTGGTAATGGTCTTTGGTGCGGATAAAATTCCAGGAATCGCCAAAGGTCTTGGAAAGGGCATGCGCCAGTTAAAGGACGCCACTGAGGATATAAAGCGAGAGATTCAGCGCAGTGCGGACAAGCAGGGCATAGATACAAGCGTAATTACTGATATCCAAAAGGATATAGATGATGTTAAGAACAGTATAGATACTGGTATTGCCAAAGACGTAAAAAAGGGTTTTGGTGATGTGGGTAAAAGTATTAGTGATGCGGCCGGTTCCGTAAAAAGAAAATAGTCCCATGCTCGATAAACTTTTACAATGGGATCGTGAAACCTTTATTTATTTAAACAGTCTTGGTATTGAACAGTTCGATGTGTTTTGGTCAACGGTAACCAAAATCCCCACTTGGACCCCTCTTTTTCTTCTCTTTGGATTCTTATTTTTCAGAACATACCCTAAAAAACAAGCACTAGGTATCATTATAACCTTGTTGGTTATGGTGTTCTTTGTAGTAACCCTAACAGATTTGACCAAGGAAGTCGTTGCGAGATTAAGGCCCAACAACGATACCGAAATAAATACGCTTATTCGAATCTTAAGGAGTCCTACAGGCTACAGTTTCTTTTCTGGTCACGCATCTTCATCATTCTCTATCACAACATTGGTTTTTTTGTTTTTAAGGAAGCATGTTAAATGGGCGGCCGTATTTTTTATATGGCCATTACTGTTTGCCATGAGTAGGATTTATGTAGGTGTTCATTTTCCCATTGATTTAATCGTGGGAGCTTTGGTGGGCGCCTTTTCGGCGTGGTTGTTCTACCGTCTTTATCTTAGGCTTATTTTACCCTACTTAGCGTAAGTCCGTCCCTTACCGGTAGTAGTACGGTCTCTAGTTTTGGATGTACCTTAAGGGTATTGTTATATTCCAACAGTATTTTTGTAGTCTTATCCTTGGGGTCCAGGGCTTCAATTACCTTTCCGGACCAAAGCACATTGTCCGACAGGAGTATAGTGCCTGTTTTGGTCTTGGGGAGTACAACATCTAAATAGTTGAGGTATTCTTTTTTTTCCGCATCAATAAATACGAGGTCAAAGGTGGTATCTAGCTGTGGAATAATATTCAGGGCATTGCCTATGTGTTGCTTAATATGAGTTCCATATCCACTTTTATCAAAGTATTTACGCTGTATGTCAAACAGCTCCGCATTTACGTCTATCGTATGCAGAGTGCCACCCTTTTGAAGTCCTTCAGCCAGGCAAATTGCCGAGTACCCCGTGTAGGTTCCAATCTCCAAAATATTTTTGGGACGTACTATTTTGGAAAGAAGACTAAGGACCCTTCCCTGAAAATGACCCGTAAGCATTCTCGGTTGTATTACCTTTAAATGGGTTTCCCGGGTTAGCTCCTTCAAAATATCAGGTTCGTCTTGCGAGTTGTCGCTGATATAATTCTCCAATAAAGTAGATAGGAAGTGCATGACTTAATTTATGTCAAAAATACCATTTTAAGCAGTACCTTAGGTCATCATAATTTTTCTGTATGACTGAAGAAATAGTGATAAGAAAGGCTGTTGATGCTGATTTGGAGGTGTTGTTGGCCATGGAGCAGGGCGTAATAACTGCCGAGAGGCCTTATGACCCTACTATAAAGGAAAATCCTGTACATTATTACGATTTAAAGGATTTAATGGCAAATCCAAAGGCACTACTATTGGTTGCCCTGTACAAAGAGAAAATTGTAAGTTGTGGATACGCGCTTGAAAAGGCGGCTAGGAGTTATTTGGACCATGATACGTATGCCTATTTAGGATTTATGTTCACGGTAGCGGATTACCGGGGTCACGGTATCAACAAGCTGATAATAGAAGGTTTAAAGGAGTGGGCGTACTCCCGGGGTCTGTCGGAAATTAGACTTACCGTATACAGTGATAACGACCCTGCACTACGAGCGTATAAAAAGGTTGGTTTCAAGAGCCATATGATAGAGATGCGAATACCGAATAAGCAATAAATTATAATTCTACTACCAAGTTCTACGCTTTCCTTTTGTATCAGTATTTTTACATAAAATTTTGTCTATGGAATTTAAGAACACCTTATCCTTTGCACAGGCGATGGATAGTAAAGATGCATTACAATCGTATAGGGATGAGTTCCTATTTCCAAAAGTCAATGGCAAGGATGTGATTTATTTTACCGGGAACTCTCTAGGCTTGCAGCCAAAGCGTACCAAGAAGTATATAGACGAGGTCATGAACGATTGGGCTTCACTTGCGGTAGAGGGTCATTTTTACGCTGATAAACCTTGGTGGGATTACCATGAGCGTCTAGCGGAGCCCCTAGCTAAGGTGGTAGGTGCCAAACCTAAGGAAGTATCCGTAATGAATACCCTAACGGTAAACCTACATCTCTTAATGGTATCCTTTTACAGGCCGGATAAAAAACGATTTAAGATCATATGCGAAGAAAAAGCATTTCCAAGTGATCAGTACATGCTTCAAAGTCAGGTTAAGTTTCATGGACTAGACCCGTCAGAGGCAATTATAGAGGTTAAAAAACCGGAAGGTGCACATGCTTGGAAGACCCAAGATTTTATTTCAAAAATTGAAGCGGTCGGGGATGAGTTGGCATTGGTTTTAATTGGTGGAGTAAATTATTACAACGGACAGGTTCTTGATATGGAAGCGATTACCAAGGCAGGTAAGGCAGCTGGGGCCATGGTAGGATGGGATTTGGCCCATGGCGTAGGTAATGTTGCTTTAGAATTACATGATTGGGACGCAGATTTTGCGGCATGGTGTAGTTATAAGTATATGAACAGTGGTCCGGGAAATGCTTCTGGAATTTATGTACACGAGCGCTATTTGAACAGGAAGGACATTCCACGTTTTGAAGGATGGTGGGGTACCAAAAAAGAAACACGTTTTCTTATGAAACCAGCATTTGAGCCTATGGAAAACGCAGATGCATGGCAGGTAAGTAACGCACCTATTTTATCCATAGCACCTTATCTAGCCTCCTTAGAGCTATTTGAAGAAGTAGGTATGGAAGCGTTGATCAGGAAAAGAGATAAAATTGTGGCTTACTTGGAGTTTGTATTAACGGAAATCGATAAAGAAGTAGCCAGTTCTTTTGAAATTATAACGCCAAAGGATAGGGGATGTCAGCTGTCGGTCTTCTTACATGGTGAAGGTAAAGCGCTATTTCAATATTTAATGGATAACGGTGTCATTACGGATTGGAGAGAACCAAATGTTATCCGATTGGCACCAGCACCCTTTTATTGCTCTTTTGAGGATATGTATAGATTCGGTCAGATTTTGAAAAATGGAATTCTTTCTAAATCAATTAAAAACTGAAATCTTATCAAGGAAACAGATAACACTAATGTTCAATAAATTAAAACCCGTTAGCAACATATACTATTGAAATCACTTCTCCTAATATTAGGTAATGCTCGGTATTTTGGCCCCTCTTGGGTATTTGCTAGTTTAAATATACTTTTTGGTACTTGGGCCATTTATATTCCAAGCGTAAAAGAATCGTTGGCGATAAACAACTCGGAGTTAGGAATTACCATTTTCTTTCTGTCACTTGGCGTATTCTCCATATTTCCGTTTGCGTCAACCATAATTAATAGGTTTGGGGTAGGTAAAACAACCTGGTACGGGGTAATAGGTAGTTCGTTTGCCGCTATGTTACCGTTACTTGCACCATCATATTATAGTTTGATGGCGGCACTATTTATTTTCGGAGCTACCAATGGTTTTACGGATATTTCAATGAATACCTTGGTCACGGAGATAGAGAAGAAAGATAAAGCGAAATTTATGTCCGCATCCCATGGTTTTTTCAGTCTCGGTGGGGTTTTGGCGGGATTAGGTAGTTTTCTCATAGGGCCTTTAGATAATCCTGTTTTGCATATGGGTTTGGCCGTTTTCTTGGTGCTTGTGGTAAATCTTGTTTTTTATAGAAAGTACGTATCCATTATAGCAGCACCTATTATAAAAGAGCCTTTTAGTTTAGGATTATTTAAACCGCTTATGCTTTTAGGAATAATTTCATTTATTGCTATGGGGAGTGAAGGCGCCATAGTAGATTGGAGTGGTATTTATTTAAAGGAAGTTAGCATAGCTCCGGAAGCACTCTGGGGGGTAGGATTTTTAGGGTTTCAGTTAACCATGACCTTGGGGCGTTTCTTAGGTGACCAAATGAGCAACGTAATGGGCTCTGTTAAAATGGTGGCCCTAGGTACAATTTTAGCTGTAGCGGGCTATGTTCTTGTGTTAACCGTTAATACGGGTCTGGCTATAGCAGGCTTTGCTCTGTGTGGTCTTGGTTTTTCGGTAATGGTGCCAGAAATATTTAGAATAGGAGGTAATGTCAAAGGAGTGGATTCTTCCCAAGGTGTGGCTTTTATTGCAGGAACCGGTTATGCAGGTTTTCTGTGTGCTCCCCCTATTTTGGGATTTTTAGCGGAAAACTATTCACTCAAAGTCTGTTTCATGGTTCTTTTGGCAGTGGCGTTGCTAATTCTAATGGCAACTTTGAGTCTAAAAAAACGACCAAGCTAATTTTATAAAATGATGTTTAATCTAGGTTGTTCCTAATTTTAAATTCCTTGCTTCCTTTGCCCATTTGTCTTATTAAATCTTGCATCTCCTTTGTAAGTAAAAGCTGGTTTTGTGCATCCCAATAGGTCTTTTTTTATTGAAATTTTAATTTGAAGATATCCTTTTGTTCATTTACGTTACTCTTTATTTTCTCATTACCAAAAATTATGTGCGGTTTTGGAGGTAATTTCTACTTTAAATAGGCGTTTCAATTAAGGAATCGGCGATTAAGGCTTTGTGATTATTTTGACAAAGCAGTAAAAAGGGAATAGAAAGAATGACTTTGGTAAGGTTGATTTTCATGAATAACTATGCTATTCTTTCTCAATCAAAAATAAGACCAAATTACTTCACTTCAATGCCGGTAAAATAGAGCATAAAGTCGCTATCCGGCATTTTATGCATACTGGCAATATGTAAACCGTTTAAATTCTTATAATCTTCCCAACTGGTAATCATGGAAGGTTCCTCTTGGTTCCCTTTTCTAAAGACCCATTCCTTTATCCTATAGTCCTCACCAAAGTAAAAATCATAGGCGTCTCCTGGAGTATAACCACCTTCACTACCATAAACGATGGTCAGTTTTTGCATAGCTTCCTTGCTTATAGGAGCGTCGCTATTCGCTTCATGTTCATAGGTGAAATTATTCTGGTCCCAAACCAACTGGAAGGGTCCTAAAAGCCAAAATTTATCGTTAATAAATCCACCATCTGTTTTCATGATGGTACTATCCATGGACATTCGATTATAACGAACCGTGTCCTCTCTCGTCGTCAGAACTACGTTATTGGTTTTTGGCTCCCAGAGCCAGGTACGCTCAAAATGAGAGGAATCCCTATCTACATTAAAAGTGTATTTGATATGAGATATGGTTTTCCAGTTCTCAAAACCATGGGCATTGGCTACTTTTTCTAGGATTGTAAGCTCTTTTACCTCACTGTGTACCTCCTCCTTTTTTTCCATCTTGCAGCTAATGGTAAGAAAGAAAAGTAGGATCAAGCAATAGATATTTTTGTTCATCATAACTTTCAATTTGGGATAAAGATATCGATATCTGAATCTTATACCTATTTTTGAAATACCTAAAAGTACCAGAGAGTGACCTTCATAAGAAAACTGTGTCTAATCATCATAAGCAACCAATTCAAAATAAAATTGGATTCTGATGACCCCTACAAGGACGTAAGTGATGAAGATCTAGTTCTTAAAATAGTTGAAAAGAAAGACTCTATGATGTTTGGAGTCTTGTACGACCGTTACGCAAAAATGGTCTATAACAAGTGTTATGGCTTTGCCAAATCCCAAAAGGAGGCAGAGGATTTAACGCAGGATGTCTTTTTAATGCTATTTGTGAAATTAGGTTCTTTTAAAGGAAGGTCTAAGTTTTCGACCTGGCTTTATTCGTTTACCTATAACTTTTGTGTAAATTATGTAAATAGGGATAAAGGAAGGAAAATTAGTGATAAGGCCAATAACATCGAGGACACCGAATATAAGTTGTCAGTTGAGGTAACGGATGAGAGTTTGTTGGACCTACAAGTAGAGAAGTTGAAAAGAGCATTGGAAATGATACCGCCAGAGGATAAGAGTTTATTATTGCTTAAATATCAAGATGGCGTATCTATTAAAGAGTTGGAGACTATCTTGGAGATAGGCAGTAGTGCGGTAAAAATGCGCTTAAAAAGAGCAAAAGCAAGAGTAATTGAAACCTATAATTCATTACCCTAGATGTTAGAACAAAACAAAAATCCGTTTAAGGGAATTCAGGGAGATCTTAAGGATGTTCCACCAGAATTGCGTAATAAAGTAATGCACGATATCGCCATAGCCAAACTTATCATGGAAATGGCTACATTGTTTACGGGTAATTATTCAGCAATAATAGAAGGTATGCTTAAAACATCGGGTTCAAATAATAAGAAATAATAATAAAGAGATAGTCATAAATTATGGAAACAGTAGGACAATGGAAAGATCTTATATTTGAGACATTGGGCTCAATCTTAAAGGATATTGCTTCGGCACTACCTGGCATTTTTGGAGCCTTTGTAGTGTTGTTATTCGGATGGATTACGATAAAAATAGTCTCTTTTATCGTTAAAAAAATCCTTAAAATAGCCAAGGTAGAAGTATTGTCTAACAAGGTAAACGACGCAAAACTTTTTGGGGATTCTGACATAAAGATAGATATAGCCAAGGTACTCCTAAGTTTTATTAAGGGTGTGTTATGGTTAGTATTCATTATCGTAGCCGCAGATGTAATGAATTTAAAGATTATCTCTAGTGAGATAGCCAATCTATTAAGGTACCTTCCCATACTGTTGTCCGCCCTCATCATTTTCATGATAGGACTGTATTTGGCAAAAGCCATCAAGAACACGGTTACCACTGTTTTTGAGTCTATGGACTTGGGCGGTGGCAAGATGTTGGGCAACGTTCTTTTCTATATGATAATAATTTTTGTGAGTATTACCGCGCTCAATCAGGCAGGTATTGATACGACCATAATTACTAGTAATTTCACTATAATATTAGGTGCTTTTCTTTTTGCTGCTGCCTTGGCGTTAGGTCTAGGTTCTAGAGAAGTAGTGGGTGACCTGCTACGAACCTTTTATACCAGAAAAATTTATGAAGTGGGGGATAAGGTTAAAATAGGTAAAATAGAAGGTAGGGTAGAGGCCATCGATAATATTTCTGTTATTGTTAAAACTAAATCCGGTAAGGTAGTTGTTCCCATCAAAAAAGTGGTGAATAAAACCGTTGAGGTAGAAGATTAAAGATTAGTGAATTATTATAGGTATAGGCGGGGCATATTGCTCCGCTTTTTTTTTATTTATTATGATTATCAAATTTTTGCGTGGTAGGTTTAGTAATTATTTCCTTAATTTTGATGTCTAGAAAAAACTTTATTTATGAGTGCTAAAAAAGGAAAAATACAAGAGGCTATAGATGAGAAAATGCTAGAAGAAAGAAAGGTATTTCTTTGGGGCATGGTAGACGATGATTCAGCAAAACATGTGATAGATAGATTGTTGTATTTGGATATGCAGAATAATAAGGAAATACAATTATACATTAATAGTCCTGGTGGTTATGTTACTTCCGGATTTGCCATGTATGATTCCATTAAGGCATTGAAAAGTCCCGTTTCTACTATATGTACTGGCCTCGCGGCGTCTATGGGTTCCATATTACTTTCTGTTGGAAAAAAAGGAAGACGTTTTATACAACCACATGCACAGGTGATGATTCATCAACCAAGTGGAGGAGCAAGGGGACAGGCCTCTAATATAGAAATTCAAGCAAGGGAAATTATAAAGACCAAAGAGTTAAGTGCCCAAATTCTTGCGGATAACTGTGGTCAAAAATTTGAGAAAGTTCTAAAGGATTTTGATAGGGATTACTGGATGAACGCCCAGGAGTCTATTGAATACGGTATTGTAGATGGTGTTTTAGAATAACCATTCTATATCGGTATTAAAAAAGTCCCTCTCAGATTAAGAGAAGGACTTTTTTTTAGTCTTTAAACTGTTATATTTTATTTGGCAGCCAAAACTCCTTTTTTGATTTGAACTATTGGGAATTCCGTTCTTCTGTTCAACTCTAATTCTTCTGGAGAACAATCTTTTTTGCTAGTACAATGGTTAATGGGCATTCGTTTACCAAATCCTTTATAAGAAATTATTCTATCTTCTGAGATGCCATTGGCAATCAAATATTCATAGGTAGATTTTGCCCTTCTTTGAGATAGGCCATCGTTATAGTTATGACTTCCAACTGGGTCGGTATGGGCCTCTAATTTTATGATCATATCAGGATAGGTCTTGGTCATTACGCGAACTACCTTATCCAATTCCAAAGCGGCATCCGGTCGTATATTACTTTTATTAAAATCAAAATAAATCTTATTCAAGTCTGCTAAAAGCTTAAGGTCTAAAACCGGTTCTAAAACGATATCTTTTCGTATCATCTTTTGTGCGTTAGGCGTTCCTGATGTGTTGAAATAGACATTCTTGTGCGGGTGTGTTTTTCTGACCGCCTCAATCATATAGGTGGTTTTTCTATTAATCGGAAATCTGTAGTAACCCTTTTCGTCAGTAACAGTCTGTGCGACCAAAGTGTTTGTTTTTTGGTCAAATAATTTTATATGAACACTATCTAGGGGTTGTTCATTAACACCATCAATTACAAACCCTTCCACATCCAAAGCAGGGGTGAACTTAAATTTATAGATATCATCTCCACCCATTCCTCCTTCTCGATTAGAACTTACATAACCATCTATTCCGTTTGGAAAACCGTAGTAGCCAAAATCATCGCTAGAGCTGTTGATAGGTGTACCTAAGTTAATTACATCTATGATGTCACCTTCTTCATTGGATATAGTTGAAAACACATCTAATTGACCAAAGCCTACATGACCGTCAGAACTAAAGAACAATTTTCCTTCTTCGTTTATGAAGGGAAACATTTCGTTACCTTCCGTATTCACGGCGGGCCCTGCGTTAATGGGTGAACCAATACCACCTCGGTCATGAATTTCAGAATAGTAGATATCCGTACCACCGTACCCTCCAGGTCTATCAGAAGTAAAATACAGTCTTTTTCTGTCTGGTGTAACGGATGGGTGACCTGTGGAATAGTAGTCACTATTTACACGCAAACCCCTGTTTTCTGTCCACTCACCATCTACGAGTTTAGCACTATATATTTTTAGGTTTATTTCATCAAAAGCTCCATATCCTTCCTTTTTATTAAAAAAGTTGTTCCTCGTAAAATAGATGATAGTATCATTCTTATAATCTGTAGAAAATACTAAAGAACTTTCATGGAATTTGGTATTCACTTCGCCTTTCAATCTAGTAGGAATAGATAATTCATTATCTCCCTGGATAACAAATAGGTCTAGCCAAGGCTCTTCGTTCCAACCATAAGTGTCTCCGGTGACAATGTCTCTCCTAGAAGATGCAAAATAAAGGTCTCCACCTCTTGAGAAGGTTCCAAAATCGCTTTCGGTAGAGTTGAAAGTAACCGGTTCTACTTCGTAACGCTGTCTACTATTAAAAACTACAGAAGCTAAATTCCCATCTTTAAGAAAACGCTTTAAACGAGAATCATTTTTGTTGAACTTTTTATATTTCCTTAACCACTTTGCGGACTCCTCATGTTCACCGTTACTATAAAGTGCCATAGCGTATTTAAAGTAATAGTCCGTAGGAAGGGTAGCATTATTGATTACCGCCTTAAAGTGTGGAATCGATTTTTTGTAATCTCTGATAAGCAGGTAACATTCTGCTAATTGTTGGTGGGCATAATCGCTGTTAAGCCCTCCTTCTATCATTCGCTCATACTCCGCAATTGCTTTGATATACGAGAATTTACTAAAGAAATAGTCTCCTTTTTTCTGTGCACCATACTGCGCAATGGTAAGTTGGTGGGCAAACAAAAAGGCGACCAATAAGACTGAATTTGTAAAACTTTTCATGATGTAGGATTTAATATTTTTGGAACTAAACGTATTGGGGTTCTTTAATTAGAAATATCTTGGGGACTTTATTGGACCTCTTTGTTTCTTTCTAAGTTCATAGATTAGAATTATTTCGTGGGTTCCACCAGTATAAGGTTTAATAGTTGAGGTAGGTAAATCATAGGCATAACCTACTCTAATATCTTTCGAAACTTGATAATCCATCATTGCTCCAAAGTTCGAAGCGTCATTAACCCTATAGGAAGCACCTATCCAAAACTTTTCATTAAAAAGAAAGTTTGCCGTAAAATCATAAGTGGCCGGAGCTCCGTTCGTAAATTTTGTAATAATTGTTGGTTTAAATTTTGTGTTTTCAGAGACATCTAAAACCAAGCCCCCAATAGCGTAATAACTATTTCTTTCTAGAGCTTGGAACTCACCTTCGTTCAAATCCGTATTAAGAATTCTTGGAGATGAAATCCCCGCATACCATCTATTGGAACCAATATAAAAACCCGCTCCAAAATTGGGGTTCCAACTATTAAAGTTAGAATTAAAGAATACGTCGTTGGGGTCAGGATTTTCCAAAGTATAGTTGGTAAAACCTGCCTTAAGACCAAATGACATTTTTACCTCTTCGTTTACCGGAACGGTATAGGAGAAATCCCCATATACATAATTTGTACTTTCAAAACCTAAACGGTCGTTTATATAGGAAATACCCAAACCGATCCTATCGTTTCTTAAGGGAGAGTGAACGGAAAATGTGCTAGTTCTTGGGTTTCCTTCCAGTCCAGCCCACTGATTTCTATGAAGAACAGTGGCGTTAAGTGTTCCTCTGCTTCCTGCATAGGCTGGGTTAACAGAGATTGTATTGTACATGTACTGTGTAAATTGGGGTAACTGTTGAGCGGTAGCAATGGTTCCGATAAAGACCATTAGGATAAATGTTACCTTTTTAAGGTTGTTCATGATAATTAGGTTAAATGCTTACTAGCTGATACTGGGGTATCGTAAATAGGTTAATTATAAATCAAATTTATATATATCCCCTGTTAATCAATAAATTAGACGTTTAAGGTGTTAGTAAATTCGTTCTTTTGCATAAGTTTCGTTTAACTGTGTTTTTTCATAGTTCAATGAGATATAAGACCGTAAGCGACGGTTTGTCACGGTTTTAAAAATTTATAGAGGGTCAGTAGATAAATTCATACTTTTGAATTCAATAAATATAGGGTTTATATGGATATTTTCAAGGGTCAAAACCTTCTAGAGTTCTCCGATGGCTTCAAAACGGATCTGGACTGCAAGGAGTATCTCGCCGGGATCAAATGGAAAGAGGGTTTCAAATGCGTCAAATGTAACCATGTCGCAGCGCAGGTAAGAAAAGACTTTTCGAGGACGTGCAACATCTGCGGCCATACCGATTCGGCCACTGCCAACACGCCTTTCCATAAGGTCAAGTTCGGTCTTCGAAAGGCCTTTTTCATCTGTTTCGAGATGTCGACCAGTACAAAGAGCCTGTCGGCCAGTTACATGGGCGTGCGCTACGGTGTCACCGAAAAGACCGCCCGCCTGTTCATGCTCAAGGTAAGGGAGGCCATGGCGTCCAGCGGGAACCACCCGATG